>JBBQDY010000381.1:0-3524 GCA_038320155.1 Cytophagales bacterium | reverse complement strand
ATTCAGTGCAACAGCTTTGGTGAAAATCTTCCCTTTGATCAATTCAATAATTTCTTCAAAGTCCCATTTGAGATAATCTGCATAGGAATAATACACATGTTGTCCCACATGCTCAAAAAAGTATTTAAGTTAAACTTCTCTTTATGTGGAATTCTATATTCTCCCGTACCTATATTTTTTTTAGTTGAGTTTAGATTAGGCTTTTTTCTACAAAAAATACTCATTTTTGATATGGAGCCATATTCATTTGAGCGATATGAAATTGTCCATATGAATTTAACCAAATAATTTAAACCCTTAAATTCTAACGCTTTGACTATTCACCTCAACCCTAACCCTTCACTTTGGACTGGAATAAAGTCTGAGTCAATCGAATATTGGTACCAAACCATAATCTCTATCGATAATCTGGATTTCAATGAAGAGTTGAATCATAAAAAGATTGGAATTTTGGGCTATGCTGGTGAAGAAGGCGTCAAGCGAAATCAAGGTAGACTAGGTACAGCAGACGGGCCAAATGCCATTAGGAAGATGTTGGGAGGCTTGGCTTTTCACCTGAATGAAAATTCTAAAATCTTTGATTATGGGAATATTTCCACTATAAATGGAGATCTGGAATCCAGCCTTGAATCAATTTCTGAGTCTGTTTTCAAACTTTTGGAAACGAAACATTTCCCCGTCCTTTTTGGCGGAGGACATGATTTGGCTTATGCGCATGGAAGTGGAATTTTCAAGCACCTTGCTTCCAGAAATGAGAAGCTGGGAATAATTAACCTAGATGCCCTTTTCGACTTGAGACCGATGATCAACCAACAAGGCCATTCAGGCTCACCTTTTCACCAACTCGCTCAAGACTACCCACATCAATTTCACTACCTCTGTCTAGGTATTCAGCGTGCTGCTAATCCCCGGTCACTCTTTAAAACTGCTGATCAAGTAAATGCTCGATGGATGGCAATGGAGGATTTTCGAATGAACAATTGGGAAGTAATTCAAGAGAAAATCGGTTGGTTTTTGGAATCGGTCAATAAAGTCTATTTGAGTATTGACCTGGCCGGATTTTCTTCCGCTTTTGCCCCAGGCGTATCCGCACCCTCTCCGATGGGGTTTAGTCCTGACATTGCCTTCAAAGTTTTTGAACTGATCGCTTCCAGCAAAAAACTAATCTCTCTTGATGTGGTTGAATTGAATCCAGGATTCGACCAGGATGATACCACTGCTAGATTGGCAGCAAGATGTATAGAGTTTTTACTTCGAAAGCAGTTTTTGAGTGAAAAATAATTTTTTTTGTAGAAATAATTTTTTTTTGGATTGCGCTAAATCCAATCCTTGATTTCACTTCGTATATAAAAAAAGCGTGTCTGAATGCTTAAAAAGCTATTCTAAATTTTATTAGAAAGCTGTAAGCACTGCATTCAGTATTTAAAACGTGAGATTTTTTAGTCTTTTTGAAATCAGGAATCAGAGTAGTTTAGTTTATATATTTTATTCTTCTTGAATCATTTATTCCCATGTTTTCTGTGGGGCTTTTCTGCTGTGGTTATTAATATATTTTACACTATTTAAAAACAATCATCATGTTAAAACCAAATCTATCAGAAGAGATCACCTCTGGATTGGACCTTCAAAAAGGTAACCGCAGAAGTTTTCTCAAATTCACTGGAGCTAGCATAGCTACCACTGGAATTTTGTTGTCTGGATGTCAAGAAGTCTTGGATGTCCTTCCAAACCAAAAACAATCCGGAAAAGGAAATGGAAAAGGACCATCTAAACGAGCTGTCCCTTTGGGAAAAGGTGATACAGGGGTTTTGAATTATGCTTATGTCCTCGAGCAGCTTGAAGCTGCATTTTACCTCATGGCAGTAGCTAATCCCTACAGTGGTATGTCCCAAACAGAAAAAGTTCTCTTGGAAGATCTCAAAAACCATGAAGTGGTACACCGTGACTTTCTGAAAGCAGCATTGGGAAAAGATGCCATCATTGACTTGGGCTTCGATTTCAGTTCGGTGGATTTCAGCAGCAGAGACAGTGTACTGGCTACCGCCAAAACTTTCGAGGATTTGGGGGTTGCGGCATATAATGGCGCAGGGCAGTTGCTGGTAAGTGCTGATTTGTTATTGATTGCCGGAAAAATTGTATCTGTAGAGGCAAGACATGCCGCAGCAATACGCAGCATTTTTGACAGTGATCCCACATCCTTTGCAGGAAGTGATATAATTGATTCAAATGGTTTAGATAGAGCTTTTACTCCCGATATGGTATTGGAAGCTGCAGCTCCATTTATTACGAATAAAATCATCGCAAATCAATTAAATAAACTTTAATCCTAAAATATCATATCATGAAAATATTTGAAGTTCTCAATAAATATGATATCAAGCCAGAAGAGCTTGATTCATTTACAACTAGACGTGAAGCTTTCAAAAAGCTCACCAATTTTGGAAAAAGCATCGCATTTGCCGCAATCCCTGCAGGTGTGTTAGCGGCAAGTACACAAAGTGCCTCCGCAGCGCACATTCCTACAGTTTTGGATGTACTCAACTTTGCGCTTACCCTAGAATATCTAGAAGGCGAATATTATACTAAAGGGCTTGCCTCAGGTGTTATTCCTGCAGGAAAGGACACGGCAATTTTCAAACTCATCGAAAAACATGAGGTGGACCATGTGGCCTTTCTTACAAAAGTAATTATCAGCTATGGTGGCACCCCAGTAGCAAAGCCCACATTTGATTTTACCGCAGGTGGGGCATTTGATCCATTTAATAATTATGCGGTATTCTTGGCATTATCTCAGGCTTTTGAAGATACCGGAGTAAGAGCGTATAAAGGACAAGCTGGAAGGTTGATCGCGGAAGATGACGTATTGACAGCTGCACTTCAAATCCATTCGGTAGAAGGCAGACATGCATCTGAAGTAAGAAGACTCCGAGGTTTGAAAGGATGGATAACTCAGGACGAAAGAGGAGCTGGAATGCCACCAGAAACTCAAGCAACTTATAATGGAGAGGATAACTTAGTCCAAGGAGGAGTGAATGTCACTACAGTCACACCTATAGGACCAGATGGGATTACAGAAGCGTTCGATGAGCCATTGACTAAGGAAGAAGTATTAACCATAGCCGGTCTGTTCATTGTGAGTTAAGCTTAAGTTAATTGTAAGAAAAGAGCCATTCTAGTGAACTTGCAGCCAAAATAGTTTTTTCTTTTTGGGTTTCAGTTCCTTGCAAATGGCTCTTTTTTATTGTTTTTCATTTCTCCGCTTTATTTCATTGCCTCTCAAAGTATCTCCTCAGGATGCTTGGCCTATCTTCTAGTTCCATCTTCTTTCTGATGCTTACAAGAAGTTACTGGGTTGCAATCAACGGCTCTGCCTCGACTTTTCGTACTGCCGGAAACAGCAGTAGCTTCCCCAGTTGTTGGGAAACTTCAAAATGCTCTGATTTCTATCCAAAAGCTAATTCTTCTATTCCACAAAAATAGCCTCCAAATCAAGTTCAAAACCTGGAAGCACGATGGATTCAACG
>JBBQDY010000380.1:0-3535 GCA_038320155.1 Cytophagales bacterium | reverse complement strand
GGTAACTCATGCCCTTCTAAATAAACATGATGTCCATAGCCATCTACTTTGGGATATCGGTTCTTCCATTGTGCATTGCTGGGCAGGATGTTACAGAATAAGACAAAAGCTAGTAGGATGAAAATTCTCATGGGTTAAGATGATTTGAGGTTTGTAAAAAATCGATAATGGCCAAAGGCTCTGGTTTTACTCGATTAAGGTACGATTTTCTAATTTCGATAAAGGGGAATTTTCGATGCTAACCCAAATCTGATTTTCCAGTCTAATAGAAGATTTAGACAGGAATTCAATTTCTGAGCTATAAAAGAATCAATAAAATATATCAATCCGAATGAAAAAAAAAGCTACGACACTTTAAGGCCTAGCTGGAAAAATGCTTCATAGTTGATCAATCATTTTCTATTAAAGACCGAATCCAGCGAGAATTTTTCAGACTTCAAAATTCGCTCTTCAGACTTCACCCCCCACTCCCTTTAAACTGATCCTCTTTGTGAGCAAAAAGGATATTGAAGGAAGTCAGCGAACCGTAGCATCGGGTGATGTATTGCTGCAAATGCACCCGATCTTCATCGTCTAGCTTAGGGTGGTTATTGATATTCTGCTCGAGAACCCGAAGCTTTTCACGGACCATTACGATCTTGTGAAAGAAGGATGCCATGGGAATTTCCTTCACTTGAAGAGTTACATCATTGGGTTCAAAGATTACATTACCACCCATCCACTTTCCACCAAGAGGAATGATAGGAGCTCGTTCGGATGTTTGAATCAATGCTTCTCTGATCGCCTTTTCCAAATCTTTCATCGTCAGCATTGGGAAGTCGGGCATTTTGGCTTCCTCCACGGTAAATCCATCGTAATCTCTCGCGAGGGTTTTGACTTCTTCGTTTTGGTAAAAATAGATTTTGTAATAGGTCTCATCTAGGGAAAGGATCATTCCTGTTCCGAATTTGGGGTGATTGAGTTTGCTGCCTGGGGCAAGTTGGCTGGTATCCATATAAAAAGAATTTTATGAGATTGTAAAATAAGAAAGTTTACAATCTCTGTAACTTCTTCTACTTTCATGTATCATCATTCCTATGAAAAAATTTCTAATCGCCGGTATTTCTGTGTTTTTGGGCTTTACTTTCTGGGGATCAGGAATGGCCAAGCTCTTTTTCGAGCATAAGTTTTTCGGTTGGATGGGGCCCATTTGGTTGATTGATGAGCTGTCCAAATATGGGATGGGGATTTATGGTGCTTTTATCGCTTACTCCCAGGTGATTATCGGATATCTCCTCGTCACCACTCGTTATAAATTGCTTGGAAGTATCATGATGCTTCCGCTGTTGGCCAATATTCTCATGGTGACCATTTCCTTAAATTGGCAAGGCACACCGTTTGTCAATAGCTTTTTCCTTCTGCTAAATGCTATTTTGCTTTGGCAGTATCGTGATTTTTTTAGGCCTTTGATTGATGAAGGGAAAAGTAACGCTGACCTAAATCTTAGAACACCACGAACTTGGCTGGGACATTTGGTTTGGATGGCAGGTTTGGGTTTGCAAATCCTTTCAATCTCAGTTTCCTATTTCAATTGGCCACTATCCCTTGTGATTTCTTTGGTTGGTTTGGTTATTTCTATGATGAGCTTTTTGGTGGATAGGCGGTTTAGTTTGAAAAGATAAATACCGTTACCTTTTTGCACTGCGCTGCGATAGTTGTAACCTTTTTTCTGTGTTAATTCTGTTGTTCTTTCATAGCAAGAAAAAAACCAAAAAGCCTTGGCTTTACTCATACTTCCTCCGAACAAACCAGCCGCCGACACGCTATTGTTTCTTCCCCACTCACCTTAATTAGGAATTAGTATTTGAGGGATAAGATCTTCGATTGTAGCTAGATCGCAGGGATAAGGATCAATTTCGAAACTTGCAAAACAAACTTATATGCCACGTTTAGGTTCAATTATGACCTTGGCTTGCTTATTGACTCAATTTATCAATAGGTTGAGTAGCGGTATTGAATGTTCTAAATTTTCCTTCTATCAAAAGCATATTTCTTAAAATTTTCAAAATAACAGGGATAATCATTGGAGTCATTCTTCTGATTCTAATTGCAATCCTCCTGTTTGTGAGAAGCCCATGGGGTCAAGGAATCGTTGTGGATAAAGCAACTGCTTTCGTAGAGAAAAAAACCGGAGCCAACCTGAATATCGACCGACTATTCATCACTTTTTCAGGCAATATCTACCTCGAAGGTTTTTATCTTCAAGATTTGAATGGAGATACTTTGCTTTATTCCAGAGATTTGGAAGCCGGAGTAGATTTTATACCTCTCCTCACTACTGGAGATGTGAACGTTTCCAAACTGGATTGGAACGGTGTCACAGGAAAAGTGACGCGGAAATCTGATTCGGAAGATTTTAATTTTAATTTTTTGATTGAGGCATTTATGCCTCAATCAGCGCAAGAACCTACGGCAACAGATACCACCTCAAGTGCTTTAAACCTAACTTTAAAAAGTGTTTCATTTTCAGATTTCAACCTAAACTACCAAGATCAGTTTCTTGGGATTTCCAGTAAGCTGATCCTTGGAAAGTTAGAGTTGAATGTACCTCTGATTAAGTTGAACAGCATGGCAATTGAGATTTCAGATATCTTGCTGAGCGATTCAAAAATAGATTATTTACAAACCAAACCTTTCCCCGAAACACCTCCAGACACCACTGAAAGCAGTCCAATAAATCTAATCCTAAAAGAATTGGTAATTCGGAATGTACAGCTCAATTACAAAAACGAAGTTGATCAGCAAGTTGCTCAGGTAGATCTTCAAGAGCTTCTTCTAGAGCTACCGCTTGTGGATATGAAGACTCAAGAAGTGAAACTGGATTTGTTTACTCTGAAAAATTCGAGCATTCTTTTTCATGACTTTTCAACACCTATAGATCAAACTCTCCCGGATTCTATTTCGCAGCAAGTTCCCTTTGCCTGGCCGGAGTGGATCGTAAGCGCCAAACAAATCACGCTTGAAAATAATCAGATTGAATTTAAATCTTCCGAGACTGATTTTCAGAAGGGCTTTTTCAATCCGGAAGCTATTGGAATCACTAAGCTGACTGCCAATCTCAGCGACTTGAAGCTTGAGAACAATTCTGCTAATGCTCAAGTCAACACTTTCGAATTTGAGGAAGCGAGCGGTTTTTCACTCAAGGAATTTTCGCTGGACCTTACTACAGATGATCGTGAAACTTCCATTGAAAACCTTTATCTGGCCATCAATCGAAGTCAACTGGCCGGAGACTTGAAACTTACTTACTCATCAATAGACCAACTAATTCAAAACCCTGAACTAGTTGCTTTTGATTTTAACTTAAGTGCGCCTAGCTTGGTCGTGCAGGATGCCTATTTTTTCCAACCGTCGTTGGCTCAGGATACCTTGATCCAAAAACTGGAAGCGTATCCTTTTTCGGCTGAGTTAGTAGCCGACGGCTCTTTGGATCTGCTCCATATCTCCTCAGCAGATCTATCTTGGGGAAAGACGAATTTCTTTGTTTCCGGCAGAT
>JBBQDY010000379.1:0-3543 GCA_038320155.1 Cytophagales bacterium | reverse complement strand
AAAAGACCCGAAAGAAAAAAGCTTATTTTTAGCATACAAAACTATTCCACGATAGTACCGAAGAAATGATTCAAATGTTTGGAAGATTACCATGAAAGGCTAAAGTAGATTTTAAATGGATCACCCCACTAATAATTCGACACATAAATGATCAACCGACGAACCCTTCTCAAATCCCTTGCACTGGGAACTGCAGCCCTACCACTTAGTGCTGCTTTTGCAAGTCCTTCCCCTGAAAAGGTAACCAAATTCCTCTTTTCTCTAAATACCAGTACCATCAGAGGACAGAAGTTAAGCATGCCTGAGACGATCGAGCTGGCTGCCCGAGCAGGCTATGATGGATTTGAGCCCTGGATGGCGGAGATTCAAGCCTATCTGGAAACTGGTAAAAGTTTGGCTTCCTTGAAAAAATTGGCTTCTGATGCCGGATTGGAATTTTTTGATTGCATCGGGTTTCCGACATGGATGGCTCAGGATGCCGAGAAGAGTAAAACTGGATTTATTCAAATGGAAAAAGAAATGGGCATCTTGGCTGAGCTAGGCTGTCCACGAGTAGCGGCTCCGGCAATCGGGACTGAAGCACCAGTTGATCTCTTGCAGGCTGGAGAAAAGTATAAACGCCTGCTTGACCTAGGAAGGAAAACCGGAGTAATGCCACAATTGGAGTTTTGGGGAGCTTATCCATCCTTTCACCATTTGGGTCAGGCGATGATGGTGGCTGCGGCGGCTGACGACAAGGACGCCAAGATTTTGGCAGATGTCTACCATTTATTCCGAGGAGGATCTGGCTTTGAAGGAATGAAAATGCTGGATGGACACTCGATTGATATTTTCCATATAAATGATTTCCCTGCGGATATTCCACGTTTGGAGCAGCAAGACAAGGATCGCGTTTTTCCAGGAGATGGAGCTGCACCACTGAAGGAACTTGCGGAGACACTTCAAAGCAAAGGCGGGCAAATCATCCTTTCGCTCGAACTCTTCAATCCCACGTACTATGCGATGGATCCAGAATATGTGATTACCACGGGATTAAACAAGATGAAGCGGTTTTTTTGAAATTTTTTTAACCTCAATGAACAAACGGCTTAGCCGAGGACCGCAAAGCAAACCGAATTGCTAAAACCTAATCGAAAAATTAGACTTATTCTCAGAATACATTCTACATATTAGGCAGTATCTCCGATAGCACACCGGGTCCAGCTTTATCCATGGCTGGTTATTTCGCGCCTACAGCGCTGTATGATCATATTCTCTGTGAAACCTCAGCGCTCTTCGCGCCTATGCGGTGAATCTGTTTTTTTTATAGATCCATTTCAAAACTATGTGAGCTATGTGGACTATTTGGTGAAAAAAAAACGTCTAAAAGAGGCGAACCTACCACTCAATATCAATTCTTTAAGCAGAAAACCTGAAAATTGCTAGGGCATGTTTTTCTTTTGAAAGAATTATTTTGCATTACATGCACATAAAATTGAAAAATATAATGTTTATAGTATTTTTTCAAAATTATATTTTGATTATTAGTTCCTATATTCTACTTTTCAGCTGTTTATATGGTTAAAATCAAAATTTTAACTGGGGATGAATTGATTGATTCATTGCAATATTTAACCCTTTCCGAAATATGAAACTGGGAATTCTAGGTGGTACTTCGCTCGCAAAAACATTGGGCAAAAAATATATTAACTCTGGTTTGGAAGTAGTATTCGGTGTGAGACATGATTTCGACACCCAAGAAAATGAATGGCGGATGCTCAACCTTCTCCATCACAGAATCTGTCCCTATGAATCAGCAATCATCCAGTCAGAAATCATTCTCATTTGTAGTGAGAATACTTACCTGACGGAAATTGCACAGGCCTTGAAAAATGTGGATACCAGAGATAAACTTATCATTGACTGCACCAATGCACCTTATAATAAAAAATTGGGGGCCTCCAATACCCTTTTGCTCAAGAAAGCAGCTCCAAAGGCTCATTTGTTCAAAGGCTTTAATAATTTGGGAATCGATTATCCCAAATCGGACATTATCGGACTAATCAAAGAGGTATATTATTGCGGTGATGATGTTCCAGATAAAATCAGAGTAAAAAGACTTATAGAATTGATAGGTTTTAATGCTGTTGATGCTGGAAAAATCAGCAATGCGCCACTTTTAGAGGCTTTTTATCACCTTGGAAAAGAAATATCCTGGAATAAAAGTGAAACGTCAAATTTTCATTTCAAGCTTGTTTCTATCTGACAACCTTGGGATCTATTTCGATAAATCAAAAAATATTTATAATTCCTTTTACCTCGGTCCTGATATTCTTCCTGCACACCTGAGACTAAGATAAGCACACGTCTATTGTCATTTCCAAAGTCACTAGAGAACAATCTTTTCTCCAATCTCCCGAATCTTATTGTCTATTCGACATCCATCCCATTTTATTTTTCAATTGAAAAGCAGAAAATGATCCTTCATAATTTACCTCATCAAATGATTTCAAATCAACTAATTCCTTCCTGATGGTGAATGAATAAGTGCTCGACCTATTATCCTACTTCAAAATTGAGCATCATTCCATCATCTTCATGTTCAAGATTATGGCAATGAATTACAAATTTTCCTTTTTGTTCAAACTTCATGATGACCTGTACGCTCTCCATTGGTGCGACAAGAACAGTATCTTTCCAACCTTTTTCCTGAGGTAAAATCCTATTCCTACCTCCTTTTCGGGCAACAACTTGAAAATGTACACCATGCACATGCATTGGATGTGCCTCGTCACCAGTAGTATTGTCAAATTCCCAAATTTCTGTTGATCCAAGGGTTACAGATTCATCAATTCGCCCAGATTCAAATGTTTTCCCATTGATTTGATGCATGCCCATTTTACTATGGCCCATCTTCATAGTAAGTTTGAAAGGTCTAGTTTTAGTAGCGCCTGAGAGTTTGGTAAAAGGCAGCAGGATAGTAGGCAATATAAACTCATCAGTCTTAATGCTACTTACATTGAAACTCATGATTTTATAGGATTGAGCACCTTGGGCATCGCCCATATCGGAAAACTTCTCATTGATCAGGTAGATCATGTCCCCCACTTTTGCTCTTGAAAAATCAATCAATAAATCTGCTCTCTCACCTGGACCTATCATAAACGATTTGAGGGTCTCTGGTTGCGTTAAAATGCCGCCATCAGATCCTATCAAGAAAAAATCAGCACCGTTGCTAAGTGCTAAATTGTAGATTCTGGCTGTGGAACCATTAAGTACTCTAAACCGGTAAAACCGGGTAGAAACTTCAAGAAAAGGTTTATTGGTCCCGTTCACTAAAATAGTATCACCCATGTAGCCAGACATCACGTCCGCCATGGACGGGGTATATCTGATCGTCCCATCGCTATTGAAGCGCTTGTCTTGGATGATCAAAGGGATTTCGTATTCGCCACTGGGTAGATTGAGCGCTTTTTCTGCTTCACTTTCTACTATAAACAAGCCCGCTAATCCCTGTGTAACTTGCTTGGCTGTCATGCCATGGAGGTGCGGGTGATACCAATT
>JBBQDY010000378.1:0-3543 GCA_038320155.1 Cytophagales bacterium | reverse complement strand
ATTCCAGTTTTCATCGTAATACTCGATTGTAAGCGTATCTGGCCTGATGATTTCTGCGCGTACCTCCGGAATGCTGAGACAGCCTTCTTCAAAACTGTAATCATCCCCATACTCATCCAGGATTATTGGATTGATGAAAGCTCTTCGGATCCCCTTTTCCTCCTCATCTTCGTCCAGCATCAAGGAACTATCAATCACAAATAATCGGACACTCTGATTAATTTGAGGAGCAGCAAGGCCGACTCCATTAGCAAAATCCATGGTGGCAAACATGTCTTTGATCAAAGCTTCTAAATTGGTTCCTTCGGAAATTTCAGCCGCCTCTTTTTTCAAAATAGGATTTCCAAAAGCTACTATAGGGTAAATCATTGTCTTTCTAAATAGGATTGTAAGATGATGGCAGCACTGACTTTGTCAAGATTTCCAGCCTTCTCTCTTCGGTCTTTCTTTTTGCTCCCCATGGCAATCATACTCTGCATGGCCATTTTGGAGGTAAATCGCTCATCGATCAATTCGATCTTTTTGGTTGGAAATTGTTTTTCCAATCTGTCTTTCATCAAAATTACCCGAGGAGTCATCTCATTTTGTGAACCGTCCAATCGTATGGGATATCCAAGAACTAGGGTATCTACATCTTCTTTGGCACAATAGGTTTTGAGGTATTCGATCAACTTACCTGTCTCGATGGTTTCGAGAGGATTTGCGAGCATTTTCAATGAGTCGGTAACAGCCAGTCCAGTTCGTTTGGTTCCCAAGTCAATGGCAAGTATTCTTGGCATCAGTTGGTCCGAATTTTTTTACGAATCTGCCGAATCACTTCACGCTCAAGTTCGACCGCCTTTGGAAAAAGTAACTCATCTTCAATCTTAGCATGAACTCGAAGCTCCATTTCAAAATTTTGCAACTCGTGATACAGGACTTTCATAGCCAGGGGAGAGGTCTCTTCCAGGAAATAGTCCGAAGTCAATTTCCGAATACCCTCCATCTCATCGTCGTGGATTTCATGCTGATCGGCTAGGTTGCTGATTGGCTCTTGCTCCAAAATAGTAAGTGCGTCTGTCAGAGAAAATAATCCCTCTTCAATATCCTGAAGTAGCTCTATTCTCTTAAATAGTCTATTTTCTTCTTCGTGAATATGATGGATAAAATCCTGTACGAACAGGGGAAACATAATTCTCAAGTCTGCGATCAATGAACCATATCCTGGCTCACCGCTTATCCCAGAAATCAAATTAGAAAGGAAGGGCAATTCTTGTCTTACAAAGTAGTAATGCTTTTTCTTCAGATACGCGACCAAAACCTCAATTGGGTTCAAGAATAGCTCTTCGGTGGAAGGCTCTCTGCGCATGGCCCATTCCTCAAGTTCTGAAATCAGCTGACTGGAATGCACCTTATGCTTCCGGCAAACCTCTTCTAAAGAATGTGTGGGGTATTGATAAAAGGAAATCCCAAAATAATGAAGTACAGAAGCTAAGACATAGTTTTCAGAAACTAAATCTACTACTAGTGCTTTTTGAAATTCATTAGGCGAACGCATTTACAAAAATAATTTTTTTTAACATAAAAAAGGACAATTATTTGACTCAATGTTTTTTCACCCCGTTCAAACATTTGTTAGCTTTATCAAAAGACAGTATTAACCAAAACCCTTTTAAAGTAGTTTAGTATTTATTCATAATTGAATTTCAATAGAATTAGAAAAGTCGTGAGCGAGAAAAAAAACACCAAATCCCAAATCCGCCTTCCAATCATTTTAGCCCTGTCAATTTCTGCAGGAATTTGGATAGGGGCCACTTTTGCGGAGCCAAAAAGTAATCAAAATGACCTCAGGGCAGCGCTGTACCGCCTGCAGGAGATCATGACTTATATCAACAGAGATTATGTTGACAGTGTCGATACCAACGAATTGGTGGAATATGGCATTACTAAAATGCTTGAAAACTTGGATCCCCACTCCAGCTACATCCCTGCCAAAGACGCCACACTGGCTCAATCGCAATTAGATGGGGAGTTTGACGGAATCGGTGTCGAGTTTGGAATAATTCGAGATACGATCTATGTGGTTGCTCCATTGACAGGTGGCCCATCAGAAGAACTGGGTATACAATCCGGGGATCAAATTATTGCTGTCGATGATAAAACCGTCGCTGGTATCGGAATTACTAATCGCGATGTTTTTGAATACCTCCGAGGTCCAAAAGGATCCAAGGTAAATGTAGATATCAAAAGGAAAAATCAGAAAGATTTGATCCGATACGAGATCACTCGAGATAAAATCCCGCAATACAGCATCAATGCCTCTTATATGGTAAATAATGAAGTCGGGTACATCAAAGTGACCCGATTTGCAGCTACGACCTATGATGAATTTAAAGAGTCTTTGAATAAGTTGAAAGCTCAAGGAATGAAGAAACTCATCGTTGATTTGCAGGGAAATCCTGGTGGATATATGGGAGCCGCAATTAATATGGCGGATGAACTTCTGACCGATAAATCCTTGATCGTATCCCAAGAAGGGAAAGTGGAACAATACAATCAGAAAGCATTTGCCTTTAAACCAGGGTTGTTTGAAAGCGGTCCAGTAATCGTATTAGTGAACGAAGGTTCTGCCTCGGCTTCTGAGATTTTGGCTGGTGCTATTCAGGATAATGACCGAGGTTTGATCGTAGGAAGAAGATCCTTTGGAAAAGGCTTGGTTCAAATGCCGATAGACCTTTCTGACGGTGCTGAGCTTCGATTGACTATTGCTAGATACTATACTCCGTCTGGGAGATCCATACAGAAACCTTATGGAACTGATTACGAAGCTTACGAAAATGACTGGGTGAAACGATATGAGCATGGGGAGTTTTTCTCAGCTGACAGCATCAAATTCAACGACAGTTTGAAATATGAGACTAAAAAAGGAAGAACGGTATATGGTGGTGGTGGCATCATGCCGGATTATTTCGTAGCCTTGGATACCACAATGAACAGTGCTTATGTAAGCAAACTGTTTAATTCGGATGCCTCTCGGGAGTATATTCTCGACTATGTAAATGATAACAAGGCGAAATTTGAAGGAATGTCCTTAGATGAGTATTACAAAACATTCACAGTAAACGATGCCATGCTGACCAAGCTTAACGAATATGGCAAAAAGAATAAAGTAGATTTCGATGCTAAGGATTTCAATAAATCAAAGGAGTACTTAAGGGTTTTGATGAAAGCACATATTGGAAGACAGCTTTACGATGACAATGCCTTCTACAAAGTGATCAATGACATTAATGAAGTATACATGCAAGCCCTGAATCTATTCACGGAAGCAGAGCGAATTTCATTGGCAACAGACTTGTCTTCAAGCAACAAATAAGGTGAAAACCCAATTCTTAGAAAGGAGCGACTCGCAAGACTCGCTCCTTTTTTTTTGTTGTTGAAACTTTTAAAACTTGTCCAAAAAGCCTAACATTAAGTAATCATCAAAAACCCAAAGCCTATGAAGACCTTATTTACAATCCTATTGATCGGAATCTCTATGAGTACTTTTGCACAAATCAAAGT
>JBBQDY010000377.1:0-3551 GCA_038320155.1 Cytophagales bacterium | reverse complement strand
TTTAAGGAGTTTACAAAAAAGGGAGCCAATAATCGAATCAGTGAAGTAGGTGTCAATGAAATCAATTCCTGGGAAGGAAGTTATCTCCTAGAGTTATTAGACGCTGATGGATTTATAGGAATCAATGAGTTCTTGTTTTTTCTCGATTTCAACCAAAGAATAGTTGTTGTTTCCCCTGATTATACATTGAAAGAAAATATACTTGAAGGAGATTTTTCCGATTCAAAAATAAAGCTGTTTTCATTTGAAGATGACGTCATAGGCTTACTTGAGGTTAATAGTGAATCAACGATTCCAAAAAACACCAATAATGCAAGGGTGAGCAGTCATTTCGTGCCTGCGGCAACTATCAGTTCAGGATGTTCTTGGGATAAATGTGATAATAATGGACATAGCAGCCAAGAAAAATATGATCCGATAACCTTAACGGAATATAGGCTTGAGGCTAAACATGTTTATCAGGCAGCGGGAATATATTTTAGGTTAATGTCTGAAGGTAAGCATATGAAGAGAGGTGGCAATTTGACATATACAAGTGAGCCAACAAACAGCTACTTAAGATATGATTACTGGTATGATAGTAAAAAGAGTAGTATAGGAGTTAGGTCAGGAACGGGAGAATCATCTAAATTTATTAGTGATCATGATATTTTTTATTATGAAAGTTCGAGAGGCTTAAATAGTTTTAGACTTGATACTCAATTTGAAGTTTTTGTTGGTGGCAGTCATGGCTCAGGTACTTTAGGATGGTGGTTGTTTAACCTTCAAAGGATAAGTAAAAGTTAATGAAAAAGATTTATTTGTTAATTCTAGGTTTTGTTTTTTTGGTAATAGGTGATGCCTTTTGTCAAGAGCAAACTATTGTTGGCGTCAGATATGGTGGAGTTTCTTTTCAAGATTGGCAATTCTCAAAGGGCGATATAGAATTAAATGGGGGAACAGAGGGAAGATTTATAATTGGTGCATTTGCGAAAAAAGAGATTTCACAAGGCCTTTTTTTGGGTTTAGATTTGTCCTTTTTGGCAGCAAATGAACATGTAAGCTTCCGTTTTTCTGGAGCGGCAGGAAAGAATAAGTATTTTGTCACCTCATTAGGACCTACAATTTCAAAGCAATTATTCTTCATTAAGGAAAAATTCGGGTTCAATTTGGGTATGGGTTTAGCAATTAATTTTCTTAATTCTCAATCTTTTATATTCGAAGAGGATGATTCTTTTCGAATAATTAGAGTTGACGTTAAAGATGAGTTTGGAAATTCTCACAGAGTCCCCTTGAATGATATTGTCTTCTCAGGTGAAAGGACAGTTGATCGAAAGGTGAGTTTTTTTATTAGACCAGAAATCAACCTATTTTATAATTTATCAGAAAGATTAAGGTTTTCAATAACTCATATGAGAGGATACAATCCCGGTAAACCTTTGATCTCACGCAATTTAGATCCTATTGTGTATGAAGGGAAAAGCTATAAAGCATCTGATTATTTTGTAGGAAACTACAGGTCTACTAATATAAGTCTTGAATATCGGATTCACTGAAAGAAAGGCGCGCTAACAATTTGATGTGCCCCCATAAAGTTAATTACTTATTGGGGGTATTTTCATGATCAGAATATCTAGATACCTTGTAAGTACAATCTTCTAGACTTCTATCAAATCTCAAATTGAAAAGAATGGAAAGCTCCTGCATTTCTAAATCCAACTCCCTTCGAGCCTTAGTCCCTTTGTAACCTATAAATCATTAAGTCCGAAGATCCCTTTGGCGCAAGTCTTCAGACTTGTGCATCACTATCCTAACTGAATACTACACGGAGGCAATGCCCGAACCTTGATCTTGGGATTCCCATTTCCGAACCACATGTAAGTGTGAAATAAGAAAGGTATTATTCCATATTTGAAGATTGCAAATCTTTAGATCATACTTCGAGGTTGTAAACCTAGAAGAGAAACCCGCAAACCAAAAAAGCCGTTCAAAAGACGGCTCTTTATCAAATTTAACAGGTATCTGTCCCTATTCTAACTTTCCAAAACTTCTTTTGAAAGAAATGAAAAAGGCGGGAACCGCTTGAGAAACTCTGCTACCCTGTGGACGATGACATTCATGATAAGTATGAATTATAAAGTGAGAAATCTAAAAGTTTTAGACTTCTCACTTTTGCTTTCTGATTTTACTTCCTGCCTTCGATGATTTTCTCTACCACCTCTGGATCGAGCAAAGTACTGGTGTCCCCCATGCTGTCAAGACTGTTTTCGGCTACTTTCCGCAAGATTCTACGCATTATTTTTCCTGAGCGGGTTTTTGGAAGCCCGGGCACGATTTGGATTTTGTCCGGCTTGGCAATCGGTCCGATCATCTTTGAGACCATTTCTTTGATCTCGTTGATAAGATTCTCTTCTGTTCTATTGGTCATGTCGCAGATCACGTAGGCATAGATGCCCTGACCTTTGACTTCATGCGGATAGCCCACAACAGCAGATTCGATGACCAGCGGATGTTCGTTGATCGCATTTTCCACTTCGGCGGTTCCCATTCGGTGACCTGAGACATTCATCACATCATCCACTCGACCGAGAATTCGGTAGTAGCCGTCATGATCTCGCTTGACTCCATCTCCGGTGAAATACATGCCCGGATAGGTGGAGAAATAAGTTTGCTTGCAACGCTCATGATCGCCATAAGTCGTACGGATCATAGATGGCCAAGGGAATTTGATGCAGAGATTTCCTTCTACCGAGTTTCCGGTCAGTTCATTTCCTTCAGGATCAACGATGCAAAGTTGAATTCCCGGAAGTGGTAATGTGGCATACGCTGGCTTGGTGGGGGTGATTCCTGCAATTGGTGAAATCAAAATTCCCCCCGTCTCTGTCTGCCACCACGTATCCACTATCGGGCATTTGGACTTGCCGATGTGAGTATGATACCAATGCCAAGCTTCTTCGTTGATTGGTTCACCGACCGAGCCGAGCACTTTTAACGAATTCAAATCATAGCCCTCGATAGGTTCGGTGCCATAAGCTTGCAATGCTCGGATAGCAGTTGGAGCGGTGTAAAAGATGTTTACTTTATGCTTTTCGCAGACTGCCCAGAATCTTCCGGCATCGGGGTAGGTTGGAACCCCTTCAAACATTAAAGTTGTGGCACCCGCCAATAATGGTCCGTAAACAATATAGGAGTGACCGGTAATCCAACCGATATCCGCAGTACACCAATAGACATCGCCTGGTGAATATTGGAAGACATTCTCAAAGGAATATTGGGTATAAACCATGTAACCACCGGTGGTATGAACCACACCTTTTGGCTTGCCTGTAGATCCTGAGGTATAGAGGATGAATAACATATCCTCGCTGTCCATTTCCTCGGCCACATTTTGGTCGGATTCATTTTCTATTACTTCATGCCACCAAAAGTCGCGGCCCTCTTTCATGGTCACGTCCTGATTGGTTCGCTGGTACACAATCACCGTTTCCACGGTAGATTTTTCTAAGGCTTCATCCACTACCGATTTCACGCCGATTGTCTTGTTTCCGCGAAAATTTCCATCAGAAGTCAAG
>JBBQDY010000376.1:0-3559 GCA_038320155.1 Cytophagales bacterium | reverse complement strand
AAAAGGTATGCTTATACTTGAAACATCTAAAAACCCCGCGGCCAATTGATAGAGTAAAGGGGTAAAATGGTTATAGTTATTTTTGTCCACCAAAGTGACATTTATTCCTTCAGCACCGGCTAAATCCATTGCCAAGTTGATCCCAGCAAAGCCGCCTCCAATTATTACTATATTTTTATCTTCCATTTCCTTTCCTCCTCCATCAATTCGCGTTAAGTTGAGATAGTGACTACATCACTTTTATTTTTAGAAGTTATTCACTCATATCAATAACATACCGAAAACGAACATCTTCATTCTTGATATTGTCAAAAGCATTATTCACTTGATTGATATTTATCATTTCTACTTCTGGCGCTATATCATGTTTTGCACAGAAATCAAGGATCTCTTGAGTTTCAGAAATACTGCCTATAAAAGAGCCTCCAAGGGTACGATTAAACATGGCGACGTTCATATTATTAGTAGGCAGTTTATAATCGCCTAAAAGCCCTACTGTAATTAAACTGCCACGGTAAGTGAGTAAATTAATGTAATCGTTGATATCAAACGGCACTGGAATCGTGATGAGTATATAATCGTATCGCAAGGCATTCTTTGTCATGGCATCCTCGTCTGTCGATACTAATACATCATCAGCACCCAATGCCTTAGCGTCTTCTTTTTTCGATTCGTGACTTGTAATGGCCGTAACTTTTGCACCCATAGCTTTTGCTATTTGAATAGCCATATGGCCCAATCCGCCAATACCAACTACAGCAACATTATCGCCTTCTTTTACACCCCAATGTTTCATAGGCCCATAAGTAGTCACCCCGGCACAAAGAATGGGAGCTGCAGATGAAAGCTCAAGTTTTTCAGGAATTGATAGCAAAAACGCTTCTTTGGAAACGATATGCGATGAAAAACCACCGAAGGTATTGTAATCGGATTCAGGATCTCTGAAATAGCCATTGTACGTCATGGTTGGTCCATGTTCGCCCGCGCAAAATTGCTCATCGCCATTTTTGCAGGGATCGCAGGTTTGGCAGCTATCTATCATACAGCCAACGCCTACAATTTGACCGACTTTGAATTTTGTGACTTTACTTCCTGTTTCGACAATTTTACCAATAACCTCATGACCGGGTACACATGGATAGCGTGTATTTTCCCAGTCGTTATTCACTTGGTGTATATCACTATGGCATACTCCGCAATAGAGCACCTCAATTAGAACTTCATCGTCTTTGGGGTTTGCGCGGTCGACATCCATTTTCTTCAAGGTCGTTTTATCGCCAGATGCTCCTTGAGCTCCATAGCCTTTGACGCTAAACCCGTTGCTTGTTTTCTGCATTGATTTGTCCAATATTTTTGTTTCTGCTTCCATGATTTTAATTTTTGATGTGAATACTATTTTTTACTTTAAAGATTCTGATTATGCCGATTCCGACATTTTAGAATGCTTACCTTCGGCTATTTCTTCTACCACTTTCTTGCAGAAAGCAGGTAAATCCTCAGGAGATCTTGACGTGGTTAATCCTGCATCTACGACTACCTCTTCGTCGACCCAGTTGGCTCCCGCATTAATCATATCCGTCTTGATACTTGGGAAAGAAGTTATTTTCCGGCCTTTCAATACTCCCGCTTCTGCCAACAACCATGGTCCGTGACAGATAGCTGAGACTGGTTTGTTATGCTCCACGAAGCTTCTTACAAACTCTACTGCTTTGCTATTTCTTCTCAAGTAATCCGGATTGATTATGCCACCTGGTATAATCAAGGAATCGTAATCAGCAACCGAAACCTCATCTATTGTTTTGTCAACTTGAAATTCGCTACCCCAATCTCCATCCTTCCAAGACTTAATAGGTCCTTTTTCCAGACTCACCACATGCACTGTGGCACCTGCAGATTCTACCGCTTTTCTTGGTTCTGTAAATTCTGATTGTTCAAATCCATCCGTTACCAGAATGGCTACTTTTTTATTGCTTAGATTTTTCATGATGTTTTTGTTTTTCCTATTCTAAATGGGGCAAGGAACATTCCAAAGCGATTAGTGGGCATATAGCGCCATATCAACAGTTCCGGAGCTGAACTATCTCCGCAGGGTGTAGAAATCCCTGCTCAACTTTCCTAAAATCTGCTTTCCTCCTAATTCATTTTCTGGACCTTTTTGCTTGAAAAGGGACTTTTTGGAAGACATGAAATCAGTTGAATTAGTAGAGAACACGATGATTCGTATTTTCTCAATGGCCGACAAGCCTAGAGCTTCCGTTGCGGTATATAGAAAGTCCGCATACTGAAATCATCTAAATCCCCTTTGAGGAAAAAAAGCTTTCATTCAATTTTGAAAAAGTTTTGTAGTGCATGAAAATAAACTTCTCTTTGAAGCCAAGACCGACCCATAAAATCATTTTACCTAGTCAATTGTAACCATGAACCACTCAGAATCAATTATCAATTCCATCAAGGAAACATCAGGAGATATCAACTGGCAAGAATTGCTGGAAACCATCATTTCGTCCTTTGATTGTACTACCGGAACCATCCACGAGCTTGACAATTCGACCAATCTATTGATACTCAAATCCCATAAAGGAATACCTGACTTCCTTTTGCCTAAGATGTCTTCCATTCCTATCGGAAAGGGAATGGCCGGAATCGCAGCTGAGCGAAAGACTCCGGTGGAAATGTGCAATTTGCAAACCGATGATTCCGGTGTAGCTCGGCCAGCTGCAAAAGAAACCAAAGTGGAAGGATCCATCGCCGTCCCAATGTTGTTGGAAGGCAAACTGTATGGAACCCTGGGCATCGCCAAGCCGGTACCGTATGATTTCACCAAGGTAGAAAGTGATGCACTGATGAAGATTGGGGAGGAAATAGCCAGAAGTATTAGCTCCTAGCTGATATCATGGAAGTAAAAGTTGAAGTCTAAACAACTCACTCATCTAGTGAGCCAAGGCAAAGCGTTGGAATGGGCGTTGTTCCGTAGGGCCTAGGGCAAGTACATCTTTCTATTTTCCCTGATTTTGAATTCTAGAATACCCCCTACTCAATTAGCTTTGCCGCGCCCTGATCTGTGTCGACAATTCGGAAGTTAAAATAATAGTGGTCTGTGAAGACACAGACCACGGTGCAGTGCTGAAGAATAATTCAATCATTAATGAAAATTGGCTCCTGGTCAATCGGATCAAAAAAGCTACTCAATTACTATTTTGGGGTAGCTCACCTGCCTAATCCCTATCATCAAACGGTACACGCAAAACCGGTTCCTCTCCAAATGATTACCTCTTCTTTGATCTCGGTTGCATCGATACCTACACCATCTCTACCTAGGGATCCCAACACTTCTCCACCGCAAGCATAAACAAAGGTAATTGTGTTACAATTAGGACAGCAGTTTTTAATCAAAAAAACTTGTTGATCTTGGTAAGTGCCAGCAGTGACATAAAAATAAACTCCATAATACGAATCGTTCAACTCTTTGGCGAAGGTGTTTAACCAAGGGAGATTTGCCACCGGATCAGCGGTGCCACAGACTAAAGCGGGTTCTTCGTCTTCTTTACATCCGAAGCTT
>JBBQDY010000375.1:0-3570 GCA_038320155.1 Cytophagales bacterium | reverse complement strand
AAAAGCCTTTTTCATTAATTTGAAAACTGGCTTGGTGATGATTCGGGTGAACTCAGAAATATTACTCAGATCAGCACAGATCATGGAGAAATTATGCTTTTTGGGGTTGATTCCCTTGATTTTACAGATCCGATCGATGGCTTTTTGGCTGGTGATATCGCATCCCATTCCATAAACCGTATCGGTCGGATAGATCACCACGCCCCCATCACGTAGTACATCCACGATCTGACTGATCCGGCGCGGATCAGGGTTTTCCTCGTACAATCTGATAAATTCAGCTGGCATTTCTTTAGTTCTTAGTGGGATAATTAAGCAATTTTTTCTGGAAAATCTCCCAATTCCGTACCAAATAATCGACTATTGGAAGATCTGCTGGAGCCCAATCTACTTGATAAAGTTCTGATTTTTCTAGCCAGCTAATTTGACTATGCTCTAATAAATTGATTTCGCCTGATCTCCAGATAGCCATAAATGGAATCAATCGGATAGGGTTTTCCTCCGAATGGGAATAATCAAATTCCCCTACCCGCTCCAAGACCTCAATTTCAATCCCAAGTTCTTCCTTGATTTCCCTGACAATACAACTTTCTTCGCTCTCCCCAATTTCAACTTTCCCTCCGGGAAATTCCCAAAGCAAGGGTAAATTCATTTTCACAGAGCGCTGAGCAGCGAGAATTTGTCTCTCATGAAAAAGGAGTGCGCAAGTGACTAGTATAGGATCTTTTTGGGGTAAAAAAGTCATGGCTAAAAAGGAAAAGACTCATCCTCATTTTTGTCAGAAAATTAAATGAAGGATTTTTTTCTTGGCTTTAATTAGAGATTAAGGGAATAAGTTCATCATCAAATCCTGCTCCTGAAAATTCAATCTCTCCTCTTTCATCTATCAAGAAGAATGAAGGATAGCCACTTACGCCATAAGTTTTTCCAACCTCAGCTGCTTCAAGAAGAATAGGAAATGGGATTTTATTCTTAGTCAAATACTTCTTCATGTATTCTTGCTCATCAACAGGATTAATGTAAAGCGCGACAATACCTTGCTTCAATGAAAATTCAGGAGCATTAAACTTATCCAGGGCAATCTTGCACCAACCGCAACGTATCATCGAAAAATCAATCAAAACCTTTTTTCCTTTAAAATCAGCTAATCTGACAGGGTTCCCTTCCATGTCCACCAATTCAAAATCCGGGGCTTTTTCTCCTTTCTTTAAAAGTATCCGACTTTCGATATCCCCTGCTATTTTAGAGATGTAGCCTAAAGGAGCTATGTATTTTGGGAATTGACCTTCTGCCGAAAAATTGTAATTCGAAAAGTTCACGGTAATGAACTGTCCCTTTTTCCCGTCATGGAAAAGTCTGCGCTCGTACTTATCAAATAACAGGTTAGAAGGATTGAGGAAAAGATGGTTTTCAAGTAAAATGTATTTCTTTTCGATCACCGTATCCATTTCTATTTGTCGATAATTTAGGTAGTTCTTGTTAGCGATCGAAGTATCTCCCACATAAGCCCAACCTTCCTTTTTCAACAATCCAATAGGCGAAAAATTAAAAAAGGTATTATCAAGATATCTTGCCAAATCCTCTTTGGTGTCTTTTAGTACCAGTGTACTGTCTGTATGATTGACATTCAAAATTACATTTTCCTGGTAAACTAGATCTGATTCCTCTGTTCTGCCAATAAAATCATAATCAAATGATTCGCTTTTTTCTTTTCCCAATTCTAAGCTCATCCGGATGGTATCCACCTCTTCAATTACAGGACTTTCCCAAAGCATCATCAATTCAAAAGAAATCAGCTTTGCATCGTCTATTTTACCTTTTGCTTCATCAAAAAGCTCATCAGGACTTGATTCCGTTTCGCAAGCGGACATAACCGCAAAAAACAACAGGACATAAATAAAAGTGAATCTTTTTTTCATCAGAATTTCAATTTGGTAAAAGTTGAGTTCAAGATAGTAGGTAATAACTAGAAGGTCAAGGATAAAGATAGCTGAGAAATTCATCCACGCTTTTCCAATCAGATTTCTAGGTATTATCCTTATTTTTGGGCCAATATGCTTAGCGACAAAAAGAAAAATATCTACCTAGTACTCCTCATCTCGATCTCTGTGATCACAATTTCGATGAGTTTTTACTTCTATCAGGTTTTCTTCAGCCCAAATATCTTGACCGAAACTGATCAAGATTACGCGTTGAAAATCTCAAGTAATGCGGTTTTCAAAACTGTTTCAGATCAACTCTACGATGACGGCGTGGTTACAGATATCTTGAGTTTCAGCTTCGTAGCAAAAGTCTTTGGCTATCAAGATGCCGTGAAGCCCGGATTATATATCCTCAATCCGAAGATGACCAACCTTCAACTGGTCCGGAAACTTCGCTCTGGAGATCAATCCCCGGTTCGGGTCACATTCAATAACGTCCGTACAAAGGAAGACCTCGCAGAGAAAATCACTGCCAACTTGGAAGTCAGCAAAGAACAATTCCTTTCGCTTCTTCAGGACTCCGTGTACATTCGGAAGTTTGATTTCGACGAAGAGACCGTGATGAGCATGTTTGTGCCAAACACCTATGAGTTCTGGTGGAATACCAGCCCAGAGGCGCTTTTTGATCGAATGTATAAGGAGTATCAATCTTTTTGGACGGATGCAAGAAAGCAAAAGGCTCAAGAAATGGGTCTGAGTCAAAAAGAAGTCAGTACACTTGCCTCCATAGTACAGGCTGAAAGCCAAAAAGCGGATGAGCGGCCTACAATAGCTGGAGTGTACCTCAATCGGATGCGGATCGGGATGCCACTGCAAGCTGACCCTACCTTGGTCTTCGCAACCGGTGATTTTACCTTGAAGCGAATCCTTAATGTTCACAAAGAAATCGATAGTCCTTACAATACTTATAAGTACGCGGGACTTCCGCCTGGGCCAATCAATCTACCGGATATCAATTCCTTAGATGCCGTTCTGGATTCAAAAACACATGATTACCTATATTTTTGCGCTAAAGAGGACTTTTCGGGATACCACTCTTTTGCTACTAATCTGGCGCAGCATCTTGTAAATGCAAGGAGGTATCAGGCCGCTTTGAACGAAGCAAAAATCTTTTGATCATGTTTCGAGCTGAAACCCAGATCCGAGTTCGATATGCAGAAACTGACCAAATGGGTTACGTTTACTACGGTAATTATGCCATGTATTTTGAAGTGGCTCGGGTCGAAGCCATGCGGAGTTCAGGTTTTTCATACAGAGGAATGGAAGAGGGAGGAATCATGATGCCCGTCTTGGAAAGCAATATCCGCTACCTGAAACCAGGGAAATACGATGAGCTTTTGACGATCAGAACACGAATTCCTTCACTTCCGGGTGTTCGGATTCGGTTCGAATATGAGGTTTACAATGAGTCTGAAGAACTGATTACTGAAGGATGGACTACGCTAGCTTTCCTTAAAAAAGACAGCCATCAGCCAACAAGACCTCCTCAGAATTTGTTAGCTTTATTGAAGCCGTATTTTTAAGAAGTCAAATTGATCAAGCGAAAAATCCAACGTGTTCAAATCAAGGCACTCTGGCAAGCCCAGCG
>JBBQDY010000374.1:0-3602 GCA_038320155.1 Cytophagales bacterium | reverse complement strand
CTTTCTGAAAGGTAAAAGATCATTCGTGCACCCGTATTCCGGGCAATATTCCAAACTTTCACCAACCAAAAAGGAAAGCCCAATTCATGCTCCGCTCCTGGAGGAATAAATACCAAATGTCTTCGATGCGTTTCAAAGGGTTGATTAGGCTTGTATATGTAGGTGGTCGTATTGCTTCGGCTGAGTAGGTTTTCGGTAAGATTACCTAAAAAACTATCACTCATGCCTTGCTTTTGATGAAGTCCGAGGATCAAATCTGTGATTTTATTTTCGTGGATTACACTCGAAATCCCATGCTCAATACTCGTGTCATATCGAAGCAATTCATAAAGAAAGTGATCGGTTGCAGCGGCAGTTTCGGAGGCTTTATTTAGTGTTTTTTGCGCTTTCATTTCCGCACCGGAATCCTGAAATTCCGGATTGATAATACTCAGGGCATACATACTCGCCTTTTTTTTGGGCGACTGGATTAGGATGCTGAGGTTGATTAAATCGTCTGATGTCTCCTGATTTCTGACTGGAATCAAGATCCGCTCAGGGATGTCTGATTGACTGCTCTGATCGAGCGGTGATTCTGCCAAGGCGATATTTTTAGCACCTTTTTGTGCCTCAAGAGAGGCAACAGTACAAGTCACCAAGATCATGACAATGGTTCCATTCAGGATGGTCTCTGACAGCAAACGAATCGGTTCACCAAGATCGTCAGTTCCTAAAACTGTGTTGTAGCCAATCAATACTGCTGCCAAGGTAGCTGCAGCCTGTGCGTTACTCAAACCGAAAATAATCCTTCGCTCGTCTATTGAAAATTTGAAGGTCTTCTGAGTAAAATAAGCCGCTAACCACTTGGCAGTAATAGCAATGCTGGTCATCACGAATGCTACCCAGATGGTCTCCCAACCATCAATGAAAATTCGGAAATCGACCAACATCCCAACTCCAATCAGGAAGAAGGGTATAAAGATCGTATTGCCTACAAATTCTACCCGATTCATCAGCGGTGAAGTATGGGGAATTAGAGAATTGATGGATAACCCCACTAAGAATGCCCCTATAATTGCTTCTATACCCGCGAGTTCAGCCATGGCAGCGCCCAAGAAAACCAGTACTAGTACGAAAATGAATTGGGAGGAATTGTCTGTATATTTTTTGAAAAACCAACGGCCAACTCGTGGAAAAATGAATATAACTACCGCCGCGAAGCCTGCTAAGGAAGAAATTAGCTTGATCCAAAAGCTGCCGTTCACTTCACCTTTGGTAGATCCTATAATAATCGCCAAAACCAAGAGTGCAAGCGTGTCTGTGATCAAAGTCCCTCCCACGGTAATATTTACTGCTCGGTTTTTTGCGATCCCTAATTTTGAGATCAATGGATATGCAATCAGCGTATGTGATGCAAACATACTCGCTAGTAGAATGGACGAAATCAAAGTCATTTCCAGCAAATACAGGCCTGAAAAAATTCCCATAGTCATGGGAATCAAAAAAGTGAACATTCCGAAAACCAAGCTTTTTTTACTGTTCTTTTTGAAATCGTGTAAGTCAATCTCGAGACCTGCCAAAAACATGATGTAGAGTAATCCAGCAGTTCCAGATAGAATAATGCCACTATCACGTTCGATCAGGCCCAATCCTTTTGGCCCGACTAAAGCTCCGGCTATAATAAGCCCTAACAGCGATGGGATTTTTAAGCGATTGAGAAAGATTGGTGCAAGAAGGATGATTACTAAAATCAACAAGAATTTGATCACCGGATTGGTAATCGGTAGCTCAAAACTTGCCAATTCAAATAGGAGGGTCAACAGCTAGTCAGTTTAAGAAATTTCCATACTCACCAGATATCCGGTATAAGCCAAATATACACAGAGGAGGATCAGCGATGGCCATCTTTCTAGCTGGTATTTTTTACCGATAAACATTGCCAGAAACAAGAATACCGTCCCTCCAAGCAACATGTAAATATCGGTATTGAAAGAAGCATTGTAATCAAGTGGGCGGATCAGACCGCTGATGCCGATGATCAGGAGGAGGTTAAAAATGTTTGATCCTATGATATTGCCGATAGCGATGTCTGCATTTTTTCGCATTGCAGCCACTACAGAAGTTGCTAACTCGGGCAAGGAGGTGCCTGCTGCAACGATTGTTAGTCCAATTATTTTTTCGCTGACACCTAAAGATTGAGCCATTGCGACGGCATTATCGACCACTAATTTGCCTCCGCCAACCAAACCTGCTAAGCCAATTCCGATCAGAACCCAGATTTTAAGGTTTGAATAAGCCTTATTTTCTACGATTTCAGCAGTTGGATCTGATTTGAGTTGCGTAGCCACATAGTATAGAAAGCCGAGAAAAAAGGCGAGTAAAATCGCAGCATCTATACGTGAGATTTCTCTGGTTTCTGACAAAAAGAAATTATTGGCTAAGAATAACAGTCCAATTGCTGCCAGAAGAGAAAAGGGGATTTCTTTCCAAACAGTGCTGGATTGGACAGCTAGAGGGGTAATGATTCCCGCAATGCCTAGGATAATAAATAAGTTGAAATTGTTTGAGCCTATGATATTGCCATAGACGATATCTGGAAAATTCCCCTGTGCGGCGACAGAATTGACAACCAACTCCGGAGCCGATGTGCCAAAAGCCACGATAGTCAATCCAATTGCTAAATCTGAAACGTTGTATTTCTTGGCTAAAACTGAGGCTCCATCCACTAGCCAATCTGCGCCTTTGACTAAAAGGGCTAATCCAACAACTAATAAAATGATTTGAAGAAGCATAGGTTTTAAAGATTTGGGGTCAAAAGTAGATTGAAAAAAACATCGATTTTTTAAGGGATTAATAATTATTTTTAAGTGAACCCGCTTACTTGAACATAGCCAAATTTAAACTGATTTGCTTCCTAAAATCCCTCCCGATATTCGGGACAGGCTCTTGCCCTCTTTTAAAAAGGGGGAATTTGATCCGATTCCAACTAAGATTTTGCTTTAAATCCATACGTGCATTTATGAGGATACACATAATATTTTTTTAAAACTGATTATACTTTAAGTAAAAAACCGACTGCCGATATATTTTTTGAAACTGGTAACTTTCGCAAATTACAAATAACCCATTTTTATGAAAAAGCTCCTATTTCTCTGCCTATCCTTAGTTCTGATAGTCCAATCAACCAGTTTCGCACAGATGACTATGCCTGAGCATATCAAGGAAAAAATGACTTACCCCGTTTTGGATTTTGCACCATGGGTAGGAGTCATACCTGTAGTTGATCCGGTGATGACCTATGATCCAGCCTTGACCTATAAAATCGCGATTGATGTGTATGGGACATTTAAAGACTCTACGAAAATCTATGAGCCGTTCACCGAAATAGCTCGGACTTACAATCTCTTTATCGCAAATGGGGTGCCGGCTGATAAGATTAAAATTGCTGCGATTGTACATGGTGGTTTGTCTAGAGCTGTGCTGAGCAATGCCGCCTTTCAGGAGAAATATGGAATCGACAATCCAACTATTTTAGCCCTTCAGGAATTGAAGAAGGTGGGAGTGGAGTTCTATCTATGTGGTCAAAGCATGGCTTTCCTTCAGCTTCCCCAAGAAGACATCAC
>JBBQDY010000373.1:0-3613 GCA_038320155.1 Cytophagales bacterium | reverse complement strand
AGGATGATTACTGTCAAGATAATTTGTAAGAACTTCTTCATGTGGAGTTTGAAAATAGCCGGCAGGAATCCCCGCCGGCATAGATTTAATTAATTGTATTCAACGTTGATATTGAATGTTCCTAGATAAACACCAGTTGCTTGACTAGCAAGTTGAGGGATTGTACCACCTACCCAAAGGTAATAAACACCCAAAGCCAGTGTAACTTGTGTATTATTTAGGACTGCGGCAGCACTGCCTTGACCAGCAACTAATGCAGCTCCTACAACTTCTGGAGTCATAATCATCGTGGTTGGCCCAACTGGCTCCGTTAACGTAACATTGGCATCATACTGCACAGTTACTGCATTATTAGCACCAGCCAAGTTAAATCTCGCGACATCTGTTACGGAACCGGTATTCGCATTACCAGTCGTACCATTGGCATCTAAAGTTACTATACCAGGTGTACTTGCAGAAAGCGTTCCGAAAGCGATATCTGATCCAGATTCCAATGCAATAGTCAAGTCAGCAAGAACAGTTGCAGAGGCAGGCGCAGTTGCAGTTTTCTGTGCATGTGCCATGATTCCTAGACCCATTACGAAAGTAAGAGTAAGGATTGATTTAATTGTTGTTTTCATTTGTTTGTAAATTGAGTAATTAAAATTTGTTTTTGTTAAAATTGAATTGTTTTTGTTTTTGTTAAAATTAAATTGATTTTCTTTTTTTTCATAAGCGTCTATTTTTATTTTTTATTTGAATTATCGTTTAAAAGCAAAACTATTTTTTAGAACAACAAGAGACCTGAAGAGTTTTGCAATTATTTTTATTTTTATTTTTTTGTGAACTCACAATATCATCTATTATATAGTGAAGTTTAAATATTTTATTTTAAATATAATTTCCTGATTATTTTAATCAGTAAAATGTATTTTTCAGGCTGAACTATTTTTAGTAACTAAACAAAATATTTTAATCAAAATAAGACTTAACCTATTATATTTCAAGGATGTAACTTTTTTATGTTTTTTTATGGATATTCTATTTTAATAATAATGCCTTCTGTCATTGGAAGTCCTAGCCATGCTGATAGGGCCAAAGGACGAGGCTTCATGTTTCGGATTACTTTACCGTACTTATACATTATTAATGCTTGACTTCCACTTTTTAGGAGGATTGATTCTTCAAAATTGGACGTGCCATTATTTAGATAGAAAGACCTCAAAGGTGGTTCTATAATACGTTCAGGATATTGGATGTCCAGTATGAAAGCCAGATTTTCAGGAACTTTAATTTCAATCCAAGTGATAGCTTTGGATCTTTCCCAAGAGCCACCCTTCATAGGATCTACCACTTGAGATTTAAAGGTGGAACCGGCAGGTATTTCCAATTTGATAGTAACAAACTGAGCCTGTGCTGCTCCGAACGAAAGCACCAAGATGACTAGCATACCTATTCTAACCAGATACTTAATCATAGCTTGTAAAGGATACGTTTATGGTGATTTCTGCCGAATAATTCCCTGCCGGAACTGTAGGGACAGGTCCTAAAGTGCCATATATATAAATGAATACAGTGCTCTTAGTTCTTACGTCCGTTCCAGTGAGCGGAGTGGGGGGAGGGCCTGGTGCGCCTGACATTCTTCGGTTTACTGGAAAGGTTACATTGGTAAAGCCAACTGGCAGTTCAATCGCCCCAGCTTTTCCTGCTAATTCATTCCCAGGCATCATATTATTGTATGCTAGTTTTACTTGGAAGGGAATCGTTTTCGAAGGATCATCAGCAAATGTTAAAAACAATGGGGCATCCACGTCGACCGTCAAATCAAAGTTTTCTGGTGCTTCAATCCGGAATGCTATCGCTTGATTATCCACCAAATTGATAGCTACGCTTGTTCCTGAAGTAATTATAGGTTGTTTTATATTGAAGTTTAATTCTGGGGAAGAAATCACAGAACTCAGCAAAATATCGTCGCTTCCCGTCCAAGTACTGAAGCTGATCCGCTGGGCAAAGGATTCCTGCGAAATAAAGCAGATCACCGTCGCAAGAAACATGCGGAACATAGGGTTACGATATGTAGATCGAATTCCCATTAGATGTATTCCAGTTCGATGGTGAATTCAGATTGATATACTCCCGGTAAAGCAGAACTAAGATCAAGATTTGCCCCAAGCCAAACAAACAACAAACCTTTATCGCTCAGATTGATATTGGCCTCTCCCAAATCAAGTAAAGTGCTTTGAATTTGAAGATCTTCAAAAGCAGCACTGAGGTTATACTCCGCTTTGACTTCTCCAATTCCGTCATTGGATTCTACTAGCGTTTCCCTTTGAAGAAAAGTGATCCGGATTCTAGCTTTTGGATTTCCAATTATTTTGAATAATCCGGCATAAGGGCTTCTCATAGGAGAAACCAAAATCATATTTTCTTCTACTGCGGGAGCGATTAAATCAATATTTCGGATGGTCAGCATCTGAAGATTATCAGTCACTGTTGCCGTTGCTCGGACGCTCAAAGTTGCCTTCCGAGTATCATCGATAACTTGAGCCATACTTTCTGAAAGAAGGCAACCAGTTAAGACTAACAATATTAGTATTCGACGAATCATCTTTAATTCTTAATTAATTTTTGGCTCATTTGATAACTTTCGGTGCTCAGTCGGATGACATACACTCCATGCGCGAGTTCGATCGCTGAAGGGATCCAATCCAGCTCATGAATTCCAGCTTTATACAGGTCGCTCGGGAAGCTTCCGACCAGCTGACCCAATATATCTGTAATCTGGATTTCTGCTTTTTGAGTCTCTGGGAGATAGAAGCGGATCTTGGTTTGGTTACTGAATGGATTTGGTGCTGGACCGAACAGCTTTGGCAAATCAGGTAGATAGCCGATTTCTCCATTTGTTTTTCCACTGATGAAAATGGTAAATGGGCGCTGTGGCTTGTCTGCTATTTTTCTGGCATTTGGACTTACTTCACCTGTCTCGTATGGAGACTGAAAGATTACTGCCTGAGGGATTGCCAATGGGTCAAAGGATTTGCCCGTTCGCGCATTAGGAAGTCTCGGCCCCTCAAACGTGAATGCATGAGCAGACTCCTTCCGCATGTCGATAGCTTTCTTGGAGATATGATCCATCAAGATTACCGTAACTTCTGCGGGAAGATCAGTTGGTAAGGTCCAGTTCATCAGGTAGCTTCCGTTGATAGGCTTACCTGATTTGGAAGCGGCAAGGTGTAGTGGAATTACCTTTTCATTTCCATTCAAAGGATTCAGATGATTGATCACCAAAGGTGTCTTTTTGTTTATAGACCCATAGGTGTAGAGCAGCAACCAGTCTTCTGCCAAAGATTCCAATTGATACCCATCTTTTGGATCGACCCCTTCAAGTCCATCGGATCCAAAGCTGATAAACGATTCAGCTTGGAGATTTTCACCATTTACCTGGAAGTGAATTACTGAAGGCTCTTCTGAGGCTATTTTCCTACCGTAAAAGGATTGATTGGTCAAAGTTTTCGCTCCATTTCCTGCTAACTGAAGCACAGGACTTGCCGCGTTTGACCTTACCCAGAATCCTTGAAATGGTGCAATTCGTCCATTTCCAAGCGTCCCGATAGTACCGTTCCAAGTCAGAAAA
>JBBQDY010000372.1:0-3620 GCA_038320155.1 Cytophagales bacterium | reverse complement strand
CAATAAATTTTGATTTACCTTTACGGCCTAGCGGCACGACCAGCTCCTGCTGAATCCCCCAGGTCCGGAAGGAAGCAAGGGTAGGTGGTTGAGCGGTGCGATGCCGCTTCTTTTTTGCCTTATTTTTTTTGAAGGCAGCCTTTCCAAGTTTCGATTCCTGATTAATCTTCTAACTTTGTTTTTACTAATCAAACCTGAAACCCTGTGGAATCAGCATAAAAAAGTAAGCCTTTTAGGCGAAATGACTGCTCTACAGATTCCCTAAACCTTTTAACTTAATTCAAAAGCCATGAAATTCTTTATCGATACCGCAAATCTTGATGAAATCCGCGAAGCCTATGACCTAGGCATTTTAGACGGTGTGACTACCAATCCATCCTTGATGGCCAAAGAAGGCATCAGTGGCGATGAAAAAGTAAGAGCTCACTACAAATCGATATGCGATATCGTAGATGATAAAGTCAGTGCGGAAGTTATCGCAACAGATTTTGATGGAATGGTAAAAGAAGGAAATAAGCTTGCCAAAATCGACGACAAAATCGTAGTGAAAATACCGATGATCAAAGACGGTTTGAAAGCCTTAAAGTATTTTCAAAGTGAAGGCATTCGTACGAATTGCACGTTGATTTTCTCTGCCGGACAAGCACTTTTGGCCGCCAAAGCTGGAGCATCTTATGTATCTCCTTTTATCGGACGCTTGGATGACATCTCTTATGATGGGATGGAATTGATCGCGCAGATCGTTCACATTTATCAGAATTACAATTTCGAAACAGAAGTATTGGCAGCGTCTGTCCGCCACTCCATGCACTTGTTGAAGTGTGCAGAAGCCGGGGCAGATGTGGTCACTTGCCCACTGAAAGTAATCACAGGATTGTTGAAACACCCTTTGACAGATTCTGGCCTTGCTACTTTCCTAGCCGATCACGCAAAGGCTGCTGGCAAATAAATTTATCAGGCTGGCTTTCGTCAGCCTTATTTACCCTTTCTACCATGTACATCATCAAAGTCAAAGGCAAAGCGAAAATCCCGGATTACATTCAGATTCGAGATGAAAACTTTGTATTAATTGCCTATTTCAGAGCCGATCGCCCTTTGAAAAATATGGAGAAATTTGGCTTGGAAGGCAAGGAAGAAGAACTGGAAGCGTTGATCAAAGGACTTTCTTTCGGAAAATTGCAAAAATTAGAGCTTTAATTACATGGATTTCTCAACACAGCCTGTGCTACAGGTTCACCAAGCCACTATTTTTCAGGGAGTCAATCCCGTGCTAAATAATGTCAACTTCTCAGTAGAGCAACATGAATTTGTGTTTCTGATTGGTCGAACAGGAAGCGGCAAAAGTTCGCTATTGAAAACGCTTTACGCGGATTTGGAACTTCAAAGTGGAATGGTAGAGGTAGCCGGTTACGATCTAGGATCAATCAAGTCCAACGAAATTCCGTTTCTTAGACGGAAAATCGGAATCATTTTTCAGGATTTTCAACTCTTCAACGATCGGACTGTCGCTGAAAACTTGGCTTTTGTGATGAAGGCAACAGGATGGACTGACAAAGGAAAAATCAATTCAAGAATGGCAGAAGTACTGATGTTAGTCGACTTGAATAATGCGCTGAACAAAATGCCCCACCAACTTTCCGGAGGAGAGCAGCAACGTGTAGTTATTGCCCGAGCGCTTTTGAATGAACCCTCAATTCTCCTGGCAGATGAGCCTACCGGTAACTTGGACCCTGACGTTTCTGATGGAATCTTTAAGCTTTTTCAGGAAATCAATAAAAAAGGTACAGCCATTCTAATGGCAACACACAACCATGATTTGCTCCGGAAATACCCTTACCGTGTTTTGAAATGTGTAAATGGAGAGCTTTTGGATAGTAAAACACACGACGTTTCCTTTGGTTCTTCCTTTTAGTTTGCCTCAAATCAAACATGAAGCAAGGATATTCGTTTGCCTAATTCAACGAAAAAACTTATGAAGACGCATCGATCTCAATTCCTATTAGCAGTTTTATTCACAGGTTTACTTTTCTCTTGTAATAAGGATGAAGAACTACCAGCTGTTGATCCCACTTCGAATGCAGCTGTCAACAGGTGGATATTGAATATCATGGAAGAAGCCTATTATTGGCTTGGAGATCTAGGGACACCAATAAGCGAAGATGCAAGTCCTGAAGATTATTTTGAAGCACTGTTGTTTAGGCCTACAGATCGTTTTTCTGCAATTTTTCCTGACTATCAGGAATTGATCAATTCCCTAAATGGAATTTCTTTAGACGCTGGTTATGAATTCACGCTATATCGTGAGAGCCCTACCAGCGATAACGTTTTTGCAGAAGTAACCTACATCAAAAAGAATAGTCCTGCATCTGCTGTTGATTTGAAACGAGGCGATCGAATTAGTGCTATCAATAACCGAGGATTTACAGTCAGCAATTTCAGAGAAGTTTTAGCTTTGAGAGAAATGACACATACGCTCACCTCTAGAAGATTCAATATCGAGGCTAATCAGTACCAAGCAAAACCAGAGATTAGCCTTACTCCAGTCCAGCTTTCAGAGAATCCTAATTTCCTGGATACCATTTACACAATTGACAATCAGAAAATTGGCTATGTAATTTACCACTTCTTCTCGCCAGGGCCAGGTCAGGGCAGCAAACAATATGACAATGAAACTGACGCGATTTTTTCTAAATTCAAAGCAGCAGGCATCAACCATCTGATTGTAGATTTTAGATACAATGGAGGTGGTTTTGTCTCATCTGCTGTCAACTTAGCCAGCCTAATTGGACCTGGAGTTAAAACTACAGATGTCTTTTCCAAAACAAAATACAATTCCTTCCTTATGGAGCAGATTCCCGAACTTCGCAATGTGAAGACAACATTTTTTGCAAAAAATGAAAACCTTGGGAACACACTTACTGGAAATCGAGTCTATATTTTAACTTCAAGTCGAACAGCTTCCGCCTCCGAGCTGATTATAAATGGTCTAAAACCTTACATGGATGTTTTCTTGGTTGGCAATACGACTACAGGAAAAAACGTAGGTTCGATTCCGTTTGAAGATGAGGACAATCCTGAAAACAAATACGGAATTCTTCCGATCGTTACCCAAAGTTTCAACAGCCTAGATCAATCCGATTATACGACCGGATTTGTACCTAATGTGGTGGCCTTAGAATCAGCAGAGTTTTTACTTCCTTTAGGCGATATTAATGAGCAACTATTACGAAAAGCTTTAGCTCAAATCACAGGTACTGCTCCATCTGGGCGAATCTTAAAATCAGAGCGAAGCGACATCGGCAGCTCTTTGGATCAAAAAATTCGTTCCGGAAGGATGATTGAACCATCAATTATAAAATAGCATCTTCTCAGCTAAGGATTAAGACAATCTTTATTATGTGTATCCGCAATGCTGCACGTAGCTAAATTTATTGCTGAATTGGTTTGAAAAATCCCCTCTACCCCCTTTGAAAAAGGGAGAATTTGATCCGATTCCATCCAAGATTTTAGTTTAAATCTATACGTGGACTTATGAGGATACACATGATCTTTATTTTGAATTTCTATTTGAAAAAATAAAAACTTCAATAATCAATCGGGGTTAATCCAAACTGAACATT
>JBBQDY010000371.1:0-3626 GCA_038320155.1 Cytophagales bacterium | reverse complement strand
CTACTTGGTACCGATGCATCAAGAATAGTGGCGTAAATACTTCCTCAAGCGTTGCTTCTGGCTCCCCAGTTCGTATTGCATTAAGCCCGAAGGTCTGCATCTTATTTTTTCTCAAAGTCAGCATTCTCAATAATTCTTCATCCGCTGAAGCCCCATTGTCCCAAAGGTGTGATCTTGGATGGACGCCACTTGGATCTCTGGAATCGGAATCGGTGATGAATTCATATCCTGCTGCATAAGTTGCTTCCAGTGTTTTCTTTAAAAATTCTGATTCGGATTGACCTTGCGCAGGATATCCATAACCGTAAGTGATTGCCCACTTGTCCCATTCTCCGATTTTATCATCGTAGGCATTACTGAAGTCTAGGTTACCGTTTGCTCTTTGGGTAATCACAGGATAAGGATAATCCATTACAGAAGACCGTTCTTCTGCAGAAGTGGCATAGCTATGAGCCAAGCCGATCGTATGGCCAATCTCATGTGCTGAAAGTTGCTTTAATCTAGCTATCGCCAATTCTAACATCTTAGGATCAGGAGTGTCTCCATTTTCATAAGGCTGGATCAAGCCTTGAGCAATCAAGTAATCCTGACGTACTCGAAGCGAACCCAAAGAAACATGCCCTTTCAAAATCTCGCCTGTACGAGGATCCCGCACACTTGCTCCATAGGACCAACCTCTCGTGGATCGATGCACCCATTGGATGACATTGTACCTCACATCCATCAGATCCATTCCTTCTGGAGCTAGCTCTACTCGAAACGCATTTTTGAATCCAGCCGCTTCATAAGCCTGATTCCACCAATTTCCACCTTCGATCAAGGCCGACTTGACCGGCTCAGGAGTGCCTCTGTCTAAGTAATAAATGATTGGTTCGACTACCTCTGAGACAGCTGCAGTTGGATCTTTTTTAACAAGTCGATGTCTGGATATGTAACGTTTCACAATTGGCTCCGAAATCGGGGAGGTGAAATCCATGTAGCTGATGCTGCCATAGCCTGCCCGTGGATCAAACTCTCGGGGAGAATATTCTTTATCAGGAAGCTGAATGAAGGAGTGACGCTGCCGAACTGTCACTGCATCTGGGGTAGGAGTGACCGACCTTAAGTAAGCTCCGGTTGCATCTCCAGTTAGGGTAATGGTCGCTTCCACTTCAGTGTTTTGAGGGAAGTTTTTGGTCATAGGGAAATAAAGTCCAGAGCGACTATTATCCACTTTGAAGGTACCTTGGCGGCTTTGTGCCAATCTACCTACGACATCATGGGCATCTTGCAGGTAAAATGTAGTCGCGTCCACAATCAGGCTTTCTCCGGAATTCTGAGAAACTTCAAACCCCCAAAGAATAGATTCGGCAAAGGCATCTTTGACTGACTGCACTTCGTCCGGGTTGTCGGAATAGGCTCTGAAATCGTAATTCTTATGTACCAAAAAAACTTTGTTGCCCGACTTTCGGAACTCAACGATTCGGGTATCGCCTAGCTGACCTCGATCCAGCCCAATATCATTCGAGCCTATACCGGCAGTGAGGGAATTGACATATAAAAACTCTTCATCCAAGTTGGATATTTCTAGGTAGATTTTTCCCTTTTCCTCATCGAGGTAGAATGTGACAAAGCCCTCCTTCTTAGTCATTTTACTGAGATCAAGACTTTGTGCCAAAGCCAGATTCATACTAAAAAGAAGCAGAAGGGTAATAGGTAGTATTCGTTTCATGGATTTTTCCGTTTGGTTCGAAATTAGGGAATAACCAGTCCTCAAACCTACCATTGATGGAAAATTACCGATGGAGCATGTATCTAAGCAAAAAAGTAGTTTCCGTCTGATGAGGAAACGGGATCGCCTGAAGTCCCGAGCTGATCGCTTCTCGATCTGTATAATTGGTTCGGGAAAAGCGAAAATATCCTGTTAATTGACTGTTGAATTGGTACTGCCCAAGTATATAATACCGCATGCCCTGGCCGGAATTGGCAGGAAGAGAAAAAGTCCAGAGCACATTGTTCTCAAAAGTATATTGCCGGTTTTCATAATCGTCTGTATCAAAAAGTGCTACTCTTCCGGTAAATCGGAATTTATTGAAACTATACTGCGCATCCTGCAAAATCATAAATCCACTGGTCCTCACTTCATTGAATTCTACCGAACTGAACAACACTCGCGATCGAATGAAAAGTGCCTTTGAAACTTGGTATTCCAAGCTGATCAGTCCATTCGTTTTGTTTAAAGTAGCCAATTGATATGCAAGTGCGGGCAAACCTGAATCTGGAAGATTTCGATCTTTTTTCTCATTTCGAATTTGAAAAAAGGCAAGCAAATTTCGGTTGGGTTGATAGCTGATTCGAGTTAACCATTCTTGACCGGAAGAAGGCGAATAGGCTCGATAGCGCAGCCAAGGAAAACGAAAGAGATCAAAATAGGAGTTGACTTTCCACTTTAAGTTAGGACGAATTTGAATTCCCAGATAAGCTCCCCGCTCGTTGATGGGGCGGGTGCTCTCTGCAAAAGCATTCCCATAAAAGCTATGGAAATCCCGATCGTAATTTCTCCAGAGAAAAGAAATATCGACCTGCTTGCTTATACTGCTGATAAGACCTAAAACGGTTCCAGTACCCCCAGATTGGGAAATGGCAGATTCTCCAAATAGGTAGAAGTTTCTCCAATTATAACTTGAATAAATGCTTCCGATGCTGTTTTGAATCCCGCTAAATTCAAATTGATTGTAAGGTGTAGCAGTTCTTTCCCAGCGACGATCAAATTTGGTGTGTAGCATATTCCCGCCGATATGAAATTTGCGATTGCTGGTTGTGTACTGCAGATTCGAACCCAAGCTAAGTTCCTGTAACCTGTTTTTTGTGGTGAGTTCACTTGAAGTGCGGTGAAGGCCACTTTCGGAAAAGGATGAAATGAAACTATCTGATCGTTCTAGCGAATCAATCGATTCGTTTACCCGTCCATCTCTCGGAGCATAAGAAAAAATCCAGGTATTCTGCCAGTTTTTGTATCGATAGGTAGCGCCGAGTCCTCTAAAAAAACCAAACTCCAAAGCTGCAGTATAAGGGGTGATCCCGATGCTACTTCTCCTGACGGTGGCAATAGTTTCCGCTCCTTTTCCAAAACCATAACCTGCTCCAAATACCAATCCTTGGCCGAAGGATACTTGGAAATCTCCTAGACTTACGGTCTTCCATCTCCCTACATCGTATCTCGTCAAATGGAAAGAGAGGAAATTGAAGCCGTAACGAGCGGTCTTTTTATCAAAGATAAATTGCTCTCCGGCGTCTTTATCCAATGTGAGACCCAAACTGAAATCCCGACTGTGTTGAATTCGAAATCTGACATACAGATCATTTGGATCTCCCAAATAGCGAGAGGAGATTCTTCCTGTCGAACTGGTATCTGGGGGAGTGAAGCCTTTTCGAGTCTCCCAAGTTCTCCGATGTCTTATAAGCAAATAGGCTTGTTCTTCTGAGGCTACTCGTTCCCAAAATCTTTTGGTAGTGCTGGCATTACCTTTTCCCAGTGATAAGAAAGGCACTAAGTTCTGGATCGTTTGGAGATCAAAATCAGGTACAGCTTGAAGTTCATAAAGCGAAATGAAGGGGCCAAATTCAGTACGATAGCTGATAAGATT
>JBBQDY010000370.1:0-3635 GCA_038320155.1 Cytophagales bacterium | reverse complement strand
TTTGTAGTTTTCTTCCTTTATGGAATTTTCTTTCCAGTCAGCCCTCCAACGACCACAAACTTCTCCGCACAAGGATTGGATATCACAGTGGAATACTCACAGCCATCTAAAAAGGGAAGAGTCATCTTTGGTGATAAAGAGTCAGAGGCATTGCAACCTTATGGAACTTACTGGAGACTGGGCGCAAATGCAGCCACCGAAATCACTTTCAGTAAAGACGTCAATTTTGCCGGACAGGCAGTAGCAGCTGGTACTTACAGAATGTATGCAGTACCTGGCGCAACTTCATTCGAAATTACCCTCAATTCAGAATTGGGCGTTTTCTTGGGCGTTCAGGAACCAGACTACACGAAGGATGTGGTAAAAGTAAAAGCGCCAGTGTCGGCAGCTCCATCTGAATTAGAGCTGTTTACGATCAGTTTTGAAGATTCTGGTTCCCAAATTCGAATGAACATCGCTTGGGACACCACCGTGGTGGCAGTTCCTATTAGCATAAATTAATTTATTTAAATGGCCTTTTCAGCTAAAAAATGGGTACTCCTTCCAATTGGGGTACTCATTTTTCTTGGGATCACCTATTGGTTGATCGGATTAATTCAATATCGACTCAATGTCATGGATGTGGAAGAATATGATCCTGTCTCAACCCTAGTAGTACCGGAACATCTTCTTACCCGAGCCAAATTTCCCTTTATCGATGTCCACAATCACCAATGGATCATGCCGATCCAAGATTTGGAAGACTTGGTGGTGGAAATGGATTCGCTGAATATGAGCGTAATGGTGAATTTAAGTGGATTCAGAGGAAAAATCCTGGAATGGTCGCTTGATAATGTAGCCAAAAATTACCCAAATCGATTTGTAGTATTCCTCAATCTGAATTTCGAAAATCTCGATGATCCGGGATGGCCAGAGGAACCCCTGGCGATGCTTGAAGAAGGCGTAAAACAAGGTGTAAAAGGTTTAAAGGTCTATAAAGAACTGGGACTGAACGATCAGGACAATGATGGAAATCGAATTCCCGTCAATGACCCTAGGCTTGACCCGATCTGGGCCAAATGTGGGGAATTGGGAATTCCGGTGTTGATCCATTCCGGTGAACCTGCTTCATTTTGGATGCCAAAAGACAAGAAAAATGAGCGTTGGCTAGAACTGAAACAGTACCCAAGCCGATACAGAAATCCTGAGAAACTCCCGCCCTTTGACTCGATCATGGCGGAACAACATGCCGTTTTCAGAAAGCACCCCAATACTATATTCATCAATGCGCATCTAGGTTGGTATGGAAATGATCTGACCAAACTAGGTCAGCTCATGGATCAATTCCCAAATATGTACACAGAGATTGGAGCGGTTTTGGCAGAACTTGGCCGACAGCCAAAAGCTGCCCGTAATTTTTTTATCGCTTATCAGGATCGAATTCTCTTTGGAAAAGACACCTATAAGATGGAGGAGTATTACACCTATTTCCGGGTTTTGGAAACGGACGATGAGTACTTTGATTACTATCGAAAGCGCCATGCCAACTGGAAAATGTATGGTTTGGGGCTTCCAGACTCGGTCCTTCGCAAAGTTTATTATGAAAATGCACTGAATGTGATTCCAGGAATTGATCGGTCGCTTTTTTCCGAAAATAGTTCTCAGGATTAACCAGATTTTTACTAAACGCTAATAGCTTAGAAATCCTCTACTGAACATGGAAATGTTGAGTTGGTCACCTTAATCATAAAAAAATTTAACTTTGGGAAGCTATGAATCATCTCATCAAGAAGAATTTAAATCAAATTTCAAAGTTGTGCGAGGAACATCAAGTGGACTCATTTGCTCTTTTTGGTTCTGCAACTCGGAGTGATTTTGACAATTCAAGCGATATTGATTTTTTGGTTCGCTTTTCCAGCACAATAGAACTTCTTGATTATGCCGATAATTATTTCAATTTCTTGGAGAACCTAGAAAAGCTTTTTAACAGACCTGTTGATCTGGTCTCTGAAAAATCCTTAAAAAATCCTATACTCATTCAAGAAATCAATAAATCCAAAATCTCGCTTTATGAATGCTAAAGCGCTGAAATACATACTTGATATTGAAAGCATTTTGAAAGAAATAGATGAGATTAAACTTCGCGTTGAAAATAATTTCATTACTTACAAAGAGGATTTTATCATCAAAAGAGCCGTAGAACGTGACCTCGAAATCATTGGAGAAGCGGTCAAAAAACTCACTGAGCAAGATTCCACAATTGAATTATCTTCTGTCAAAAAAATAATTGGACTTAGAAATATGATTAGTCATGCATATGACTCAATTGAAGACGAGTTAATTTGGGCAATTCTCCAGAAGGACATCCCGATCCTTAAAAAGGAAATTGAAAAATTAAGAGGTCAGTGACCTAAATCCTTCCCGAATTCCTTCGGAACAGGCTCTGACCCCATTAATCGTAACTCGTTCCCTAAAAATCATTTGTAATGAAGGGGGAGTTTTATTCGTCTCCAATCTGTAAAATTCTGCTCCGAACTATTCATCTGACATCCGACACCCGACATCGGTCAACCTTCTATCTTCGCATCCCTTGCTAATTTCCTTATAAAGGAATATTTTGGTCCTCAGGTAAATACCTAAAGCCCAAACCCTAAAACCTATTCCTTTATGAAATGTCAATTCATTGTTGCTGCTATCCTAGCAAGCGTACTTTTTGCCTGTACCGAATCCAAACCAAAACTTACCGACGATGAGTATGCCCAGCTTACTGATGAACAAAAACGGGCTGTAGAGTTTGCGGTGGATGGCATCGAGGTGCCAGATGAGCGACTAGAACTGACACTTTTTGCATCTGAACCGATGATGACCAATCCTACCAATATGGATGTGGATGATCGCGGTCGGGTCTGGATCGCTGAGGCTTATAACTACCGCACCAAACTAAATCCCCGAAACCCAACAAAAGCGGAGGGAGATCGAATCCTGATCATGGAAGATACCGATGGCGATGGCGTGGCCGATACTTCCAAAGTTTTCTACCAAGGAACTGATATCAATGCTGCTTTGGGAATTGCAGTCTTGGGGGATAAAGTCTATGTCTCTGTCAGTCCTTATGTATATGTATTCACAGATGCAGATGGAGACGATGTTCCGGAGAAAAAGGAAATACTTTTCTCAGGAGTAGGTGGCGAGCAGCACGATCATGGAATGCATGCGGTGACTTTTGGGCCTGATGGTAAATTGTATTTTAACTATGGCAATGCCGGTGAGGGACTTCGAGATGCCCAGGGAAACCCAATCATCGATCCGATCGGTCGACCGATTACCAATGAAACTCCAACCTATCAGGAAGGAATGGTATTCCGGATGGACCCGGATGGAAGTAATGTCGAGATCTTAGGTTGGAACTTCCGAAACAACTATGAAGTAGCCGTGGATAGCTATGGCCGTATGTGGCAATCCGATAACGACGATGATGGCAATCGGGGCACTCGGATCAATTACGTCATGGATTATGGAAATTATGGTTTCAAAGACGAAATGACTCGAACTGATTGGCGTACGCGCCGCATTAATATGGAGGATTCCATTCCACTTCGCCATTGGCACTTGAATGATCCAGGTGTAGTGCCAAATCTTTTGCAAACTTATGCAGG
>JBBQDY010000369.1:0-3639 GCA_038320155.1 Cytophagales bacterium | reverse complement strand
CTCATGTCTGCGGAGGCAGATTCTTTTATTTTCTCACCCGTCACTTGCTCAAAATAATCCACCGTGTCCTCTCCCATTTTCCGGAAAGTAGTCCACTTTCCACCTGTCAACGTAACCAAGCCACTTTCGGAGAGAATGATTTTGTGTGAGCGTGAGATTTCCTTGGTTTTAGTACTGCCTTCTTTTGGTCTGGCCAAAGGTCTTAAACCAGCATAAACTGCTTTCACATCTGCCCGAGTTGGTTTTCGAGTCAAGTAACCTGAGGCAGTTTCCAGCACAAAATCAATTTCTTTCTGTAAAGCTTCGGGTTCAAGCTTCGGCTTTTCTCGGAGCGTATCGGTCGTTCCCACCACCAATTTGCCATGCCATGGCACTGCAAATAGTACTCGACCGTCTCGGGTTTTGGGGATCATGAGTGCATCCGTGCCACCTAAAAAGTCTAGATCCATGACCAAGTGAATACCCTGACTGGGTTGGATCATTTTGGGAGCTTCCGGATTATCCATCTGCAGGATTTTATCTGCGAAAACTCCGGTGGCATTGACTACCATTTTGGCTTTTATGGTGTAGTTTTTCTTACCGATTTCATCTTGGACTTTCAAGCCGGTGATTTTTCCTGCTCCGTTTTTAATTAGGTCCGCAACTTTGGTGTAGTTCAGAACACAAGCGCCAGCTTCATCAGCAGTTTGAGCAATCGCTACTGCCAATCGGGCATCGTCAAATTGTCCGTCATGATACACTACACCACCCATGAGCCCTTTTTGGAGAATCGCTGGCAATCGGTAGATCGTGTCTTCTTTGGAGATCCATTTTGATTTGCCGATTCGGAGACTGCCTGCCATCCAATCATATAATTTCAAACCAACTGTATATTGTAACCGGTCAAACCAACTATAAATCGGGATAATAAAAGGCTGATCATGTGCCAAGTGGGCCGCATTTTTCAATAATCTTCCACGTTCTTTAAGCGCTTCCAAAACCAGCATCACATCACCTTGTGCCAAATAGCGCACACCGCCATGAACTAATTTGGTGCTTCGACTTGAGGTGCCTTTGGCAAAATCTGCTTTCTCCAAAAGTAAAACAGATAGTCCTCTTGAAATCGCATCAAGTGCCACGCCTAAGCCAGAAGAACCTCCGCCAATGATGGCAATATCCCAGGTTTTCGTTTCGTCAATGAGTTGATTTAAGTTTTCTTCTCGATTCATAGCTTTTTCTATCTTATACAAAAGTAAACAAAAGGATATCAAAAGAAAGTAAAAGAAATAAAAAGTATCTTATTTTTTTTAAATCTGTTTCTTTTTGAGTAGTTTCAAATCCCAAAAGAAAGTAAAATGACTATTGCTGAGCGCCACAAATACATTTTAGAGGAATTGGATCGAGCGGGATTTGTATCGGTCTCCGAATTGGCCAAAAACATGGAGGTGACCATGGTGACGATCCGGAAAGATTTGAAAATCCTGGAAGACAAAGGCTTGCTTTACCGATCTCATGGTTCGGCTACGCCGGTTTCGCCTTATGTATCGGATCGATCGGTTCAGGTCAAAAAGCTGGAACAAGTCGCTGAAAAAACTCGAATTGCCCAAAAAGCTTTAGAATATTTGGAAGAAAATGAGGCGATTTTAATCGGATCTGGAACCACGGTGGTTGCTTTTGCGCAAGCGATTCCCAAAAACTTCAAACTCACTGTGCTTACTGCCGCCATGAATGTGACCTTGGCATTGATCGATAGTGTTGAAGTTGAGTTAGTACAATTGGGCGGGGTGGTTCGGAAAAGCAGCAGTTCGGCAGTAGGGCATTATGCCGAGGAAATGTTAAAAAACTTTGCTTGCAGCAAGCTATTTCTCAGTGTGGATGGGATCAGCTTGGAGCATGGCTTGACTACTTCCAATATGATGGAGGCGCACCTAAATGCACAGATGATTCGCTCGGTACAAAAGACGATTGTGTTAGCCGACAGCCGAAAATTTGGGAGAAAGGGTTTTGGTAAGATTTGCGAAATTGAAGATATCGATGTGATTATTACCGATGCTGGGATTCCGGATATTTATCGCGAAAGGCTTGAAGAGAAGGGAATAGAGGTGGTGGTGGTTTAGTAATCCTTATATGTCTTAACCTGCACTCCGGTCTCTTCTTTCTTCAAATCAACGATATAGATATTCTCATATTCCGCGTCCGTCAAATCTGGAAAAGTCTCTCCCCCTGCCACCAGAATATTCACTAATCGAGACGCAGTATTGCTATGTCCCACAACCAGGATATTCCCTTCGAGCCGCTTTAACTTCTCAGCAAAAGCTTCCTGATCTTTAGAATCATACAATTCAATCTTAACTCCGGCTTGATCTGCGGAAGGCCATGCAGTGTTTTTGGTTCGCTTGTAATCTGTGGCAAATACATGCTTGATGTCTTTGTCTGCAAGGATTTGGGCTAATTTCGTAGAACGTAAGATTCCCACTTGCGCAAGTTCCGGATCCGAATCTTCCACCAACATTTTCTCTGCATGGCGGACGATATAAATGGTTTTGGGTTTTGGAGAGGGGGTGCATGCTCCTAAAATTAGAAGAACGAAAAAGGAAAGAAGAAGATTTTTTATCATAATAATTAAGATATGCTTCGCGTGATATTTATCAAGATAGACTTTCAGATAGGCCTTTGGAAGGATTGCTCAATACTATCTTGCCAAAGGCGTATCTCGACTTATTTCGAATCCGATGGTTAGCTAAAACAAACCTTCAAGGATAGTTGAATTGTATCTAATTAGTCAACACAATTAATGTGTCCTCAACCGTTCTTAACCCGAAAACGTATTGTCCAAATGCTGATCCTTGGCTTTGATATTTTCATAATGCAGGAACTGCTCCCAAAATTCTTCCTCCGGCACTGCCGCTCGTAGGTATAACTTATCCTTTTTGATCGGGTGCTCAAAAACCAACTGAAACGCATGCAGATTGATGCTTGCATCGGGATTGGCTTTGGCGAAGCCGTACTTCAAATCTCCTCTGATCGGACAACCCATAGACGCCAATTGCACTCGGATTTGATGTGGGCGGCCTGAAATCGGACGAACCTCCAATAACCAGTGATCATTCATGAAACCGAGCGTCTTGTAATTCAACTCAGCTTTTTGGGAACCTGGCACTTCCCGATCATGGGCAGTGACCACATTTTTTTGCTCGTCCTTCACCAAATAATGGGTCAGTTTCCCGCTCTCTTCCTTTGGCTTCCGTTTTACTAGCGCCCAATAGACTTTGTGAATATCCCGCTTGCGAAAAATCTCCATCATGCGCTCCAGCCCTTTTGAAGTGCGGGCAAAAGTCACCAAACCACTTACCGGACGATCCAGCCGATGAACCGGATGTAGGAAAACAGCTCCAGGTTTGTCGTATTTTTTGGCAATGTATTCTTTCAGGTAATCCGTCAGTGTCTTGTCACCGGTCTTGTCTCCTTGGACTAAAATGCCGGCAGCTTTATTGACTACTAATAGGTGGTTGTCCTCATAGACAACGGTAAATGGCTTCTTTTTCATAATGGCCTGCAATTTACGAATTTTTCAGTGCTACTTTTCTACCTTCAAATCATACATCCTAAATCCTTTTCAGCTTTCTCACTTAAGCTTTCTGATTTTCCATTTCAGCTTTC
>JBBQDY010000368.1:0-3658 GCA_038320155.1 Cytophagales bacterium | reverse complement strand
GAGGGAGTCTTAAGAAAACATAAAACTTAACGCCCCCTGTCCGGCAGTCCGGCATGGGTTCAAACCCCTGGCGGTATTGCGGGTTAAGTCAAAAACATTCAAATTGAGGAATACAAAGTGGTTGCTTCTCCAGAAAAAATTCAGTTGAAAACATCTGCTGCACCGGCAAGTAACGATCGCGTTGCAGTCTTGCTGATGGGTTACGGCGAAGTCGAAAGCTACGACGATTTTGCCAACTACAACGAACAAGCTTTAAATTTACTTACCGCCAAATTCGCGCCGGTACCGACTTGGATTTATCCGCCGCTGGCGAAGATTTTAGCAATTTTTGACTTGCACGAGTGGAGTCACCAACACGGTCAATTTGTTTCGCCGCACAATGCTATTTTTGAACAGCAGCGCGCCGGGATTGAAAAGAATTTGCAGGAAAAATGGGGCGATAAAGTAAAAGTATTCAAAGCTTTTAACTTTTGCGCGCCGTTTTTGCCGGAACAAGTAATCCCTCAAATTCAAGCAGAAGGATTTGACAAAATTCTGATTTATCCGCTGTTGGTAGTTGATTCTGTTTTCACCAGCGGCATTGCAGTCGAACAGGTGAATAAAGCTTTAGTACAAACCTTTGATGGTAAGGAACATTGGGTAAAAGGACAGCGCTACATTCCTTCTTTTTACGATGAACCTGCTTACATCCAGCTAATGGCGGATTTGGTTGAAGACGAAATTAAGAACGATTTGGCTGTGGCGCATTTGCCTTCTCAGATTGGGATTGTGCTGATGAATCACGGTTGTCCGCACAAGGCGAAGGGCTTTACTTCGGGAATTGTGGAAAGTCAAGCTTTGTACGATCGCGTGCGGGAACGTTTGATGTATCGGTATCCTTTGATTTCGGTGGGTTGGCTGAACCATGACACGCCTCTGATCGAGTGGACTCAGCCGGATGCGACGTTGGCTGCGAAGAATTTGATCGATTTGGGTGCAACTGCGATCGTGTTTATGCCGATCGGATTTGCGACGGAAAATCACGAAACTTTGTTAGATGTTGACCATGTTATTGAGTCTTTGCAGAAACAGCGTAAAGGAGTAACTTACCGCAAATTGCCTTGCGTGAACGATCGTCCTGAGTTCCTGAAAATGGCGGCTGAGTGGGCTAATCCGCAGATTGAAGCGTTGTTGAGTGAAAGTGCGATCGCTGTTAATCCGAGTTTGGCTTCTACACACCGCGAGCACGCGCATTCTCATGAAGCGCACGGGCATTCTCATGGGGATCACGGTCATTCTCACGGTGGACATTCTCACGGTGATCACGGGCACAGTCACTAATAGGGCTTGGGCCTGAGAGCTCAGAAACCGGGTTTTTTGCGAAGATACTGCGTGGAAATGGCAGATTTAGTGAAAAACCCGGTTTCTTTTGTTTGGGTGCGTCCAGGAGAGATTGAGGTGAAAAGGGCGATCGGTCTTTGTTGTTTTTTGGAGAAAGGGCGATTTGCTTTTTTATCATCAAACTGATAAGGTTTTCTGCATTCATACTGAGATTGATAGTGGAGTGCCTGTGGGGAACGAAGTTGGGTGACACAATCAAATCCCTACTTTCCGAGTCGAGGCGATATAATTGAAGCAGTTGCGGTAAAAATGAGAAAATAAATGAGAATTCTTCGTTTATCAATTACAAATGTAAAAAGCTTTCAAGACAAAGTAGATATCCAATTTGATCCCCAATTTAATATATTAGTTGGTCCCAATGGGGGCGGAAAAAGTAATTTTTCAGATATCCTGCTGATAATTTTAAAAAGATTCTTTTTACATAGTTATTCTGTGAATGATATTATGGAAATTGGAGCGGCGGAGATTCAGCGATTGGCTTCATTTGATCCGCCAGAGAATCATCTAGATAAATTCACGGCAGATGCTTCTGAATCTAAAATTGAAATAACTTTTAAAGTAGATGCTCAAGATATAAAAAATATAGCAACAATCAATCAATCTAAAAAACAAATAAAGTCAGCTTTGGGTCACTACAAAATTCTATATTTATCGGCTCCAATAATTGATGAAGTTGAAAATTGGAAACTGGGTGAGTTAGCAGAAAATCAAGAGTTAGTATATTGTATAGTCAACAATGTACTTGTACAACCATCTTTAAATTCACGAGAATTAATTTATCTTAAATTTTTGAACTATTATGAACTTTTATCAATAGTTATACAGAGGGCTATTGATTTGGATCTTTTACCTCTTGATACTCGCCTTAGCCAAAAATATGTATATTTTTCGCCTTACAGAGGAGGAGATACGCTATTTCAAGTCAGCTTAGCGGGTGAGAGCTATTATAATTTATTAAGCAATTATTCATCAGCTACGTCTCGAAGTACAACTTCTTTAATAAAGCTAGCATCAATATACTTTGCACAAAAGAGACGGAAGTATGAAATGCTTGCCAGGACTCAAGGATACGAAGAAGATTGGGATGCAGATGAAGAAGTTAAGTTAGCAACTAAACATTTAAATAAATTGGGATATTCATGGAAGGTAGAGCTTAAAGATGCAAACAGAAATACTTATGAGATTATTCTGCTAAAAATCCAAGAAAATACAAAATTTTCTTTACATCAGGCGAGTGCGGGAGAAAAAGAAATTCTAAATTTTTTATTGGGGATTTTTGCATATAATATTAAAAATGGCTTGATCATTGTAGATGAACCTGAAGTTCATTTACACCCTAAATGGCAATCTCTACTCCTTGACTTATTCTTTGATTTAGCTGATTTAACACAGAACCAATTTATTTTTTCAACGCATTCTCCTATATTTATTAATCAGAGAACTATATCGAAGATTGTGAGGGTGTATAAATCGAGTGGTAAAAGCACTATAAAAAATTTTGTTAAAAGCCATTTTGACGAAACTAAAGACCTTCTCCACATAATTAATAGCCACAACAACGAGAAAATATTTTTTGCAGATAAGGTAATTCTTGTGGAAGGAATTACCGATAGGATTTTTTGGGAGCAATTAATTAATATTTATAAGAAAGCCGAAAACAGTGAAATTATAGAAGTTTTGGAGGTACATGGAAAAATTAATTTGGAAAAATATCGTAAATTTCTAAAAAAAATTGAGTTGGACAATTACATAATTGCAGACCTAGATTATATTTTACAGATTGGTAGTGAAGAACTCAAGAAAATGTTTATAGTGGATTATTCAAAAATAGATCGAGATGTTATTAATGACAAAAAAAGTATTGATGGTCAAACATTGTTTGAGCAAATTGAAGAGGCTATAAAGAGTAAAAATTTCGACCAACTAACAAACCTTTGTAATTATATCAAGTCTAGAAAAATGAAGTTACCCGATAATCAAACCGATCAACAATTGCAATTATTGGAAAAATTTATCAGACAAAAAAGCGAGGATGATAAAATTTTTGTTCTTAGTAAAGGAGAAGTAGAATATTACTTACCGGAAGGATATAGAGCTTTAAACAAACTTATTGAATTGATTAAAAATGAAAGTAAATTTGGCGTTGCTGAATCAGAGTATGATACGGGCAAAAATACGAGAGGGGAGCCGAAAATGATTTCTGGGATTTTGATGGGTAATTGGAACATCTCCAAATTTTAGATAATGAATTAGTAATTTAATTGAATACCCTAGCATT
>JBBQDY010000367.1:0-3663 GCA_038320155.1 Cytophagales bacterium | reverse complement strand
CTTTTGAGTGGCGTGGCGGCTTTGTTCTAAACGTGAAACATTCACGACACCATAACCAGTATTAAATTCGTGAGTAATCGCGAATGTGAAGAGCTTTAAGGGTTGGCATCGTTTGGCTGGATTTTTACCATCATTTAAATTTCATCGAGGCAGTTCCAAAATTGTTTGATCGTAACTCAAACAATCCTAAATCCAACTCAATCATTTACTACAAATGCGTGTATGACGCCAGGTATCCAGCCGATAAGCGTCAGTATTAGGCTAATTATAAATGTTGAGCCTAAACCGTGTTTCGTAAAAACTGCTAACGGCGGCAAAAGTATGTTGAGTATAATAGTAAGTGGTGACATATCGTTTTAAGTTTTAAGATTAGTCAAATTTTTCTTCTCTTCTTTCTTCTGATACCGTAACCAACGGTGAACCAGTTACCCCGCCAAAGAATGCTGCTAAAGCACCCAAAAGGAATATTATGAATGCACTGATACTTACGGTTGCAATAGCTTCGGCAGCCTTATCGCTATATTCAATAACTTTTTGCTTTGCTTTTGCATAATATTTTTCTGCCTTGTCCACCGCTATTTCAATATTTTTGTCCCACTTATTGATCATTCCGTTGATTTGGGCTTCATCAAGTCCCGTGTTCTCTGCCAAATAGTTCTTTAAGCCTTCTTTATCCAAAAAATCTAATTCGCCATCAACGCTGATTTGCAAATCTCCGTTATCATCTATATCAAAAGAGAGGTCGTTGATAAATTCATCAATGTTTTTGTCGAGGTTTAAATCATTAAAAGCTTGCCTTGTATCTTTTTCAATTTCATTGACTGTCTGTCGCGTATTTTTCGAAGCCTCTTCTGAAAGGATATTGTAATTTTCTGCTTTGTTGAGTAATTGAAAAGCTTCTTGTTTAATTTTTTCATAAGAAAGTGTAGTATTATCCTCCCCCTTTTTTTGTGCCTTGTCTAATATTACCTTAACATTATCATTTTGCGAACCACCAAATAAGCCTGAAACTGCGCTAGACATTCCGTTCACCATTGTGCCAACGGCAGATGTAATTAGGAAAAAAGATACCAATGCATATAATGCCCAAGATAAAAATCCGTGTAGGCCTCCGTCTGTTTTAGAGGGATAACCAGACATACGCCCAGCAACCATTCCTCCTACAAAAAGGGCGACAATATTTGAGAGCCCTAACCAAATGAGTGTGCCCGTTCCTAGCCCTTTTAGTGGGTTAGTTTCTGTCATAGGGTCTATTGTAGAGAAACCAATTCCCAGACCAAGTAAATTGAGCATTGAAACAACTGCTAAAGCAGTCAAAGTTCCAGCAAGTATAGCTCCCCAAGAAATTCTTGAAACTTTGGTATCCATATTTCCGAAAGTTGTGTACGAGGTTTTCATATTATTTGAATTAATGGTTAGTGTTTTTTTCTTATTTCAATTGAATGAAAGAACTTTTAAAAAAAGTGTATAATGCAAAGATGAAAATGATTAAAGAATAAACCGTTTCAAAATGTTAGGAATAATTTACATATTTCACACATTATGAATTGATTTCACTTTGAATGGGTAGGTTGTGGGAAGAATAATTAATAAGCAAAGCTACAGACTTCTCTTTTTATCGAAGATTATCGTTTGGAAAAACGAGCTAATTTTCGGTTTGTAATTATGTCTTCCGACGCTGTGTCCTGAGTGATTTTATTTTGGCTGTAGTAATTAAAAACACTGAAAAAAATTCAAGTTATTTGACTGTTTTGATTGGTAAATTTTATGTATTGGACTAATTAATCTAATTTATAAATACTTTCAACTAGCAAGCTAGAGTCTACTTTTAATCTGATTCTGCTTTTTAATAAAAAGCTAATCCACCCGCTTATTGGTCTTTAGATATGCGATCAAATTCACAATCTCATCTTTGGTCAGGTTTTCAAATAATCCGGATGGCATCATGGAGACATCGGTCACTTCGCGTGAAAGGATCGCTGATTTGTTGATGACCACTTGATCTTGGCCCACGATCCGCAGGGTAAGTTGTCGTTGATTTTCGGATATGATATTGCCCGAATAGGTTCTGCCGTCGCGGGTATTGATCACGACCATTTTATAATCATCCTGAATTTCATCACTTGGTTCTAATACATTCATGAGGATATATTCTGGATCGGTCCGGTTGGAACCGGTAAGATCAGGGCCAATGGCGCCTCCTTCTCCGAACATTTTATGGCAGCTTCCACAGGATTTGTTGAAGGTGGTTTTACCGGTTTTGAGATTGGCAGTTGCGATGGCATCTTGCTTGACCATGGCACGGTATTTTTCGTAGGCAGCTTTGTCGCTAGCAACTTGCTCGATCGGACCCCAAATCTCAATAAATCCGCTTCCGACGACCCGGAGAAGTTGCCTCGCTACACTGGCAGGGACTTCAGACTTGGCGATTCTTTTGTCCTTGATTTCTTGGGTCAGCATATTTCCGTAGCGCGCTCTTGAAGACAAGGTTTGCATGGCTTCGAGTTTTTCTTTAGGTGAAAATTTGGGATAGCTTTCCAAAAGCAATTTCCCCAAGTTTTCATTGTCAAAAGACGCGATAGATCGGATTCCGCCCATTCTCATTGCAGGTTCTTGAAGCAAACCTGGGATTTGGGCAGGCAAATCTTTCTGCTGTTGTGCAGTGAGGATTTGTAAGGCTTTTTTTCGTTGATCTATGTTTTCCGACTTATTTTTCAGCGTTGCAAAGGCTCGTTGAGTCGCTTCGGTGTCACCAAACAAGCTGGAAATTTCCAAGGCTAAAGCCTTTTGATTCCCACCTGATTTCTGAAGTTTTTCTGCCACTGATTTCCAAATGGCAGGAGTTTTAAGATCTGTCCTTCCTTCCATTCCGCTTAGCATACCCGACATCAGCAATTCGGTATTTGGGCCTCCTTTACCGATCAGTGCTACCAGTTTTTCTAGCTGATCCCCGTCTACAGTTCTCCTAGCCATGTTTTGAGTTACAAATGTTAGTTTGGATTTGGGTGCCAAATCCAGAAATTTATCTGAGCTCAGGGTAAAAAGAGGCTCAATCCCATACCAAAGCATCTTGGAGAGGTTGTGATCTTTTTCATCCTCGGAATGTTGGATCAGGCTTTCTGCCAAAAGCCATTTTTCGCCAGTGGGGATTCTTTGCAAAGCTGAAGTCAGGTAAAGCCGAACCACAGGGGAGGGGTCGGACTTTGCCAAAGCTTTGAATTTTTTCATCGCCTCCTGGGAGGGTTTCATGTCCTCACACAGCAATTGGATCGCCCAAGCCCGGATGTATTGATCCTTATCGGAAAGGGAATTGATCAGTTCTTTTTCCGTAAATCCTCCGGTTTGATGAAGTGTCCACATGGCACGGAGTCGCCAATCCGGATTTTTATCTTTGGTGAAAATGGCCTTCAATGCCTCATTTGTTTGAGGTTGAATTTTCTTGTTGACGGCACGTTTGTGAAGGATTCCCCTTGCCCTTCGCGAATGCCAGTCGGAGGGATTGGTCTGAAGGGCTACCAATTGTGTATCCGTCATTTTGTTCAGATCAGCGTACCTTCCGGGGAAGTTTTGCGCCAGTGATTTTTCAGGCATGATTCGGAAAATCCTACCGGTTTCCTCGTTCAAAACCTCTTTTCCGCAGATATCAGCATCGTGCCAATCCAA
>JBBQDY010000366.1:0-3668 GCA_038320155.1 Cytophagales bacterium | reverse complement strand
ATACTCGTTCTTGACAAGTGCATCACGATGAAAACTGCCGCATCCATTTCATCTTGCAACTGCGAAACAAATTCAATGAGTGCATTCATTCCTCCTGCCGAAGTGCCCACTACTATGATAAATTTTGGCGTTTTCATTTTTTTGAATTGTTGATTTTTGGCCAGGATTCTTTTCTTCTGACTTTCTGCAGCTGCAATGGTTTATTGATTAAGTTTCTAAGCAATTACTGGATCTGTGTTAAAATATGATGCGTCAAGTTCATAGGTGTAAACACTGTTCTTCTTAATTTTTGAAAGTGGAGTGAATAATTTCGGAGATATTTTTCAGCCATCATGCTCTTTTTACTTTTCAACTGACCAATCCACTTTCTACTGGTTTGCTAATTGCCATAAGATCGAAAATTGCGCTGTTTTTACAAAGAAGTTCGAGTGAATGCTTCTCATTCTGGGCCTAAGCACTTATAGAGTACATTTATTTCCTTTAGAGTATTGTTGAAATAAAGACCTCATCTGCCAGATCATCCACAATCGTTAAAATTTCGGGGGGCCACATTTTATTCTGTAGTTGATATCTAGTCAATATAAGCAAATGGGGATGAAAAATCATTTTACCACATAATTATTGAGGGTTTCTGTTTTCTGTTCAAATACTAAAAACATATTCCACGAAGCAGCTGAGTGTATCTAAAAAACGAAACTTAATAGATAGAAAATCCAGAGGCGCATGGAATTCAGGTTTACTCCGGTCCTCGAACCCCTGCCTGCCGGCATTGACTAATGAGAATTCGCTTAACGGCAGAAAAGTGCACATACACAGTACGTTTTCGCCAAAAAAACAATTTCATTTAAAACATTTAGCTGACAATTCTCATATTGCAGCGAAAACGAGTCCTCTAGATTCTGATTTAATCCCTCAGATTTTGAGAGTTAAACAAAACAATTCGCCCTTCTTTCTTTTTCTATTCGAAAACACCAACTCATGAAATTTAACTTACTCCCTGTCATTTTTTTAATGCTCGCAAGCAGTTGCGCCTTTCAGCCCATCCAACGCTCCAAAAATATAACCTATCTCGAAGCTGATTCTGAGGAGAATCTTCCGGAGAAACAACTGAATATTTTCCATCAGAAAAGGGACAAGAATCTTCCGGTGATGATTTTTATCCACGGCGGAAGTTGGGATAAGGGAAAAAAGGAAATCTATAATTTTCTAGGCAGTAGAATGGCACGAAGAGACGTGGTCACGGTGATCATTGATTATCCTTTGGCACCGGAATATCAGCTACCCTCGATGGAACTCGCAACAGTCAAAGCTGTGAAATGGGTATATGAAAACATCGAAAATTACGGTGGTGATAAGGATAATATCTTTATTTCAGGACATTCCGCCGGCGGACATCTGGCTGCTTTGGCAGCAATCAAAAGCGAACCCTACGAAAAACTGAACTTCAACAATCCCTTGAAAGGAGCGATTTTAAACGATCCTGCAGGTTTAGACCATTATTGGTTTCTCAATGAGCGAAAAGACGCCCCTGACGGAAAAGAGAATTACAATGCTTTCACAGCTGATCCGGCGGTGTGGAAAGAATATTCGCCGATCTACTTTTTAGATGGAAAAGAGATTCCGATTTTGATCATGGAAGGCGAACTAACTTACCCTGGAATCCGATTGACGATTGATCGGTTTCGGAAGCGTGCTGCGGAAACTGGAACCGAACTGGATTACTCATTCTACGAAAAGACGAAGCACGTCCCGATGATCACCCAGTTTTTCTGGACTTGGAGCAAGGGGTATGATGATGTGCTGGAGTTTATTGAGAAGAATTGATTCCGTTTCATGATTATTTTTAATAATACCAATAATCGGATTTCTTTGGTGTGAAGGTTGGATGCCCGATGTTTTATGTCCGATGAAATGCCAAACTCAGAGTTAACCATTTTCTTGAAAAGTTGATTTTGAGCATCAAATTTTAACAGTCAGACTTTTGTAAACTTGAAAACACAGTCTCAAATAAAAAATCGGAACTTGATTTGGAATCGGATCTGATTCCCCCTTTACTAAAGGGGGTTAGAGCCTGTCCCGAATATCGGGAGGTATTTAAGGAGTAAGTCAGCATTTCATTTGGCAATCTTTACCCAATTGGATATCCATTCATCAGATTTGTTGGAACTCATTGCGAGTATGATAAAGTAGATGCAGCCACAATTTAAACACCTAGGACATGAATATTGAAACAGCGAATAATTGGTTCTTGTTAGATACCACTGGGGACTATGATGCAGCGGTGAAGCGGTACGAGGAAATCAAATATGCCTCACAAGGCTCGATAGCCCATAAGGAAAAAATGCTTTTGGTTCATCTTATTGCTGATTATGAAAGTAAGCAATGGGATCTGCCGGAAGTAGATCCTATCGAAATGATAAAAATACGAATGCAGGATTTTGGATTTAATGCGACTACGCTGGCCAAGGAATATGGAGACAAAGGCACTGTAAGCAAAGTTCTCAATTATAAGCAATCGCTTTCTTTGACAATGATCAGGAAATTCAGCGAACTATTGAAAATCCCACCTGCTTGGTTGATTAAGGAATATCCGCTGAAAAATGTGGGGTGATTGGCTGGCTTTTGGAACGATAAGTAGTTAGTATTCAATTTTCAATTCTTTCTTTCAATTCCTCAGGCGAAATCACGGGTAGATAAGGCTGGCTAAGCTTTAAAAAATCCTTGTCTGAGGTAAGGATTGCATCCATTTCATGATCTAAGGCGATCTGAAAAAAAATTGCATCCTCAATGTCAATGTGATTCATTTTCAATGCATTTAAAACGTGCGTTTTTTTACCCTCTAAAAATTCAAAATTTGGAAGTAGGATTTCCAATACTTCTTTGGTCTTTTCATATTTGAGGTATTTCAATAGAAAGTAAGAACTGGTTTGAATAACTCCTGTGGTTATAAATGGAGTAATTTTCCGATCCTCGATTAGATTAAGGATAAAAATGTTGTTGTTCGGAGTTTCCATCTTTTTGATGGCTAGTTCCAAAACTATATTTATATCAAAAAAGATCTTCAACGCCGTATTTTTTAGCCCTTTCCTTGTAGTATTCTTCTTTCCAGTTAAAATTTTCCGGGAAGTCAAATTTTGGAAGAGATTGCATGTACTCAACCAGTGACATTCCTCCTGGAAGTTTTGGCTTTGGCTTGGTCAAGGCTTCAAAATGTTCCTCTACCAAACTTGATAGGCTAGTATTCTGCGCTTCTGCATACTTTTTGATTTTTTCCAGAAGCTTTTCCTCTACGGTTATATTCAAACGCTTTTTCATAGCATACGCATGTTTAATAATCTATGCGTATAAGTTACGAAATTGGTTTTAGATAGGTTCAGCTTTTTCAGCTAAGTGTATCCGTATAATTGTTTTATAATCCCTCCCGATATTCGGGACATGCTTTTGCCCCCTTCAAAGGGGGATTTAGATCCTATTCCAATCTCAAGATTTCGTCTACACCCGACCTCTAAAATCGAAAATTCGATATCCTAAGAAGGATCCACATCCACAATAAATCGAACCGAGCGAAACTCAGGTCTAGCGGTTAGCTCTTCAAAAATAGCAGCAAGTTGTTCCTTGAATACTGCTTGTGAGTTGCCGGATTTCTCCAATTTGATGAGGCTTTCGAA
>JBBQDY010000365.1:0-3672 GCA_038320155.1 Cytophagales bacterium | reverse complement strand
ATCAAGATGTACTTGGTCGGAAATAGACAACATCGGCAGTGGGTGATTATGGCTGCGAAAGAGCAGAAATTGATGCCAACTACCGAAGGCGGCTTGGATTTCAAATTGAATATGACCCAGCTATTTGATGGCTATCCAGGTCATGAGCATGCGATTCCGATCTATCCATTATACTCCGATGTGACCAAGACCATTGCTGAAAGCAAAATGGCAGTTACCCCGACCTTGCTCGTAGCTTATGGCGGTCCTTGGGCAGAAAATTTTTATTACACCACAGAAAGTCCACTGCACGATCCAAAGCTGAATCGTTTTACCCCTTACGAGGAGCTCAATTCTAAAGCTAGAAGAAGAGCAGGTGGATTGGGTGGCTGGTTTGCACCGGAAGATCACGTCTTTGAAGATCATGCAAAAGGAATCAAAGCAATTGTAGATCAAGGCGGCTTGGCAGGTGTAGGTTCGCATGGACAATTGCAAGGCTTGGGCTACCACTGGGAACTATGGTCTGTAGCCAGCGGAGGAATGAGCGGAATGGATGCCTTGAAGACTGCGACGATCTTGGGAGCCGAAGCCTTGGGATTGGATAAGGAATTGGGAAGTATCGAAGCAGGAAAACTAGCCGACTTAGTAATTATGGAAGCTAATCCGTTGGAAAACATCCGAAATACTAATACCATCACTCATGTGGTGAAAAACGGTAGAGTTTACGATGGAAACACACTTGATGAAATCTTGCCAACACCAAGAAAGTTGGATGTAAGTCCTTGGACTAAGCCGGTACCTGTGCTGAATACTGGTTTGAAAGAATAAAAATCTTATTTAGAAATACAAAAGCCGGATGCTAATTGAGCATCCGGCTTTTTGGGTTTTCTATTATTCAGGAACCGATAGGGACGGTCAGAAATCCTGAACCTCGATCATCGGATTTCCAATCCGAGTAAAGAGAAAAACTTGGTTTTGGATTTTGAATAGGGATTTGAAATTGAGGATTACAAATTTTCGGAGATGGCTTCGAGATTGATGCCGATAGAGATCAGCAGTCGTGTGAGCTACTAATCTATGACTTACGTCAATTTACTCGCCTGGCCAATCATCCTTTAATAGTCAGCAATCAACGATTCATAAGGGATATTCAACTTCTCATGAAGATTCCTAATCATTTTGAGTGTAAGCTTTCTTTTGCCACTGAAAATCTCCGACACCCTGCTCTTGTACCCAATGATATCAGCTAATTGCTTGTTGTCCATTCCCATTTGTTCCATTCTAAACTTAATAGCCTCAATTGGATCTGGAGCATCGATTGGATAATGTTCATCTTCATACTTTTCAATCAGTATTGATAAGATTTCAGCTTCGTCACCCTCATTTGACACGACGGGAGCATGGAATATCTTTTCAAGTCTTTTCAGGGCTTGATTATAATCGTCTTCTGTTTTTATAGCCTTGATATCCATCGGTCTAAATTTTGTCTGCGTCTACTTTACTGTAATCGTTATGAGTTCCTATGAACCGAATAAACATCCATTGCCGAACATAGGTAATGTCCACAATCAATCTATATCTATTACCGCAAATATTAAATACAACACGTCCACTCTTCAAAATACTTGAATTTGGATATTCAGCCTTGATATCAACAGGACTGTTCCAAGTTGCCTTAGATGCTTCTTTGTACCACGTTTTTAGCTGTTCCTCTGAATCAGCATGCTTATGCCAGAAGTCTCGAAGTATCTTTTTAGCGATTACTCTCATTGATTTACATGATTTACAAACAAAGATATTATAAAGTTCCCAAATTGGTAACTTTCATATTCCTTTTTTGGACTTTAATTCTCTGAATTATTACCTGCAAAATATATCTTCAATTTCGCAGTATCGGATAAGTCTGCATGGAATTCTAGTTTCCAATCTCATGGCGCCATACGCTAGTTTTGATTATTTTTTTCATACGGTTTCTTATAATCCTAATTTAGGAAGGTTTGCTTTCTCCCCTTCCCCTGCCTTATTTGCAGTTGTGAATAACCAATGGATCTCAGCAAGGGCATTTTTTCGATTCTTGACTTTTAGGAAAGTCTGGAATTATGCGCTTTTATGGGTTTCATTCCAGATTTCCAGACTGGTCGGCAAGCCAATTCTTTGGGGAAATCCCACCACGCTTTCAATCGAGCCTACTACTAGCTGTAATCTCCGCTGTCCTGAATGTCCATCAGGCCTGCGATCTTTCACCCGGCCTACAGGGATGCTTGAAGATCAGCTTTTTGAAAAAGTAATTGAACAAGTCAAAAGCCATTTGACTTGGCTCCACCTCTATTTTCAAGGCGAGCCATTTTTGAATCCGAGATTTCTGGAAATGGTCCGCTATGCGGATCAACAGGGGATTTTCACTTCGACTTCCACGAATGCCCACTTCTTGGGAGAAAAGCAAGTGGAAGAAATACTCCGAAGTGGACTAAAGCAGCTGATCGTGTCGATGGACGGGATTACGCAGGAAGTCTATGAAGATTATCGGATTGGAGGTTCGATAGCTAAAGTTAAAAATGGCTTGAGCTTACTTTTGACCGAGCGAAAAAATGCCAAGCAAGATTTTCCAAGAGTGATTCTCCAGTTTTTGGTCACTGGAAAAAACGAACATCAAATTCCCGCGCTGAAAACTTGGGCCAAAGAAATGGGTGTCGATGAGCTCCAACTCAAAACCACCCAAATTTACGATTTTCGAAATGGCTCCGACTTGATCCCTTCCGATCTGGGCTATTCACGCTATATCCCTGCGGGAAATGGCCAATGGAAAATCAAGAAGAAAATCGAAAACAAATGCTGGCGGATGTGGCAAGGTGCCGTGGTCACTTGGGATGGAAAAGTGGTCCCGTGTTGCTTTGACAAAGACGCCAAACATGTGATGGGCGAATTGAAAGCAAATTCTTTGGAGGCTATCTGGAGGTCTGTTGCGTATTTGGATTTCCGAAGGACGCTGCTGGCAGATCGGACACAGATCGAGATCTGTAAAAACTGTACAGAGTAAAAAGACTAATTTTTTCCGATTGCTTTTTTTTCAAAAAATACCTTGCCTACGCTATGGATATGCTCCTTTAGTTTGTGATTAGTAATGGTTGGAAATAGTACCAAATCAATTTTCCAAGGAAGCATCAAGTCATACAGAGCTGTCTCTAGCTTAAAAAGTACTTTCAAATCAAGCTTTTCGCCAAAAAGGACCAAATCTATGTCGGAGCCATTTCTAAAATTTCCTTTAGCCCGAGAGCCAAAGAGCACCGCTTTTGAGGTTTCAGGCTTTTGTTCCAGAACCCCAATTATTTTCTTGACCGCACGCTCACTTAATCCATACATATTAATCAGGAGTTAGGCGCTAGTTTCTTTTCCATAGTTGCTTTGAAAGCCGGATAATAATCTTCTAAAATAAGCTCGAAGATTTTGTCAGCGATTTCTTCATTATAAGTATGGTATGATTTTTTCCGAAGTTAAACCCGGAATATGCATTAGAATTCCTGTTCCGAGCTAAAACTACTTCAAAATCAACCTTTTCACTGCATTTAATTCATTCGCCAGAGCGGTGCTATACCTCATTCATTAAATGCTTGATTTTCTTGCATTTTTAGCTCTCAATACGGACTCTAATACAAAGTCCGGGTTGGATCATGTCCATACAGACTTCTCCATCTT
>JBBQDY010000364.1:0-3679 GCA_038320155.1 Cytophagales bacterium | reverse complement strand
ATGTCTAGCTTCTACAGAAACGATTTTACCTGCTATCAAAAGAAGGTCTGAACTTTCAAGAAACTGACCGGCTCCATTGTAAGCCGCAACTCCAAGATCTTCAAACGTCTTTGCCGCACTCAATACAGAATTCCGGTTGTTAAAATCAATTGAAGAAAAGTCTACTTCCAAATTAGCGATGGCCATACTTCCCAGCGCTGCTTTGAGAAATTCTCTATGAGCTCTTTCATGCTTTTCCAAATCTCCCATGACCGTCTTTTCTTCTGCATTGGCGTTGGCAAAGTATCCACCTCCCATTACAGTTGCATAGAAAGCAGCCTCCAGTTGCTCTAGCGCATATGCATAATTTAAGATTCCAGTATCCCCAGATCCTAAACTCACACCACCACCATCTGCTGGCAACATCTCATCTTCATTACAGCCTACTAATATTAATCCAGCGGCGGCGACTGACAATGTGCCTCGCTTCAAAAACTGTCTTCTGTTGGCATTTTTGACCAGACCAGCAGGTTTAATTAGCTCATTTTTCATTTTAATTGGTTTTTAATAATACATTGGTTAAAGATCAAATTCTCCAATTAGCGCTCCGAAAAGAATTAATTTTGGATTTGTATATGGAAATACGAGGTGACATCAGAGCTTGGATTGAGTAACTTCTAAATTTTCTTTATTGATAGCCATCAAATTGACCTTATGGCTAGATTCGGCAAGGATTTATAATTGGGAAAAGATTTTTTCACCAAATAAATGATCTTCAGTATTATTGGAGGTAAGCGATAAAATTCCTTAAAATGGGGATATTAATTCTTGTTATCATGAAGTTGCGAAGCTAATTCCCGAGTCATTGATAGGAATTCCCGCAAAAAATCATTGGAATCGATCATTCAATGAGTCGAATCGAACTGGGAAAATTGGCACTGGATTTCCTTTTAAGTTTTTAAGACTTTTGAATTAAAAAATGACTCTTTTAGGGATTTTAAATAATAATTAGAAATATATGGCAATTGCACCAGTCGCCTTATTTTCTTTGTTTTTCGGGACCGAAAACAGTAGACCGAAACACCCCTGTTTAATGTTTTGACCCCAATTATATTTTGCTTTTCGTACTTACTGGCAATAAAGCGGATAATCAGAATAATTAGTCTTAAAAAAATACAAAAATAATTTTGGATAAAATTGATTTTTTTTTATAAATTCAGTCATAAACAATTGGTCATCAATGTTTTTGCTCTAGGTACCCGCAAAGGGTTTTCACTATTTTTATTTCTTAACATTTTTCAAAACCAAAATCCAAAAAACTATGAAAAATTACATTTCAAATTCGATTGGAGGGCTATTACTGATTTTTATCGTAATGCTATTCCAAACAGGCTGTATCTCTGAAGACAGCGAACTTAGTCAACCTTTAGATCCCGAAATGGGTCTTGAAAAAGCTATCGAGGATCCTGATGGCTTTCCATTGGAAAACCTGAGAATGGAGCCAGGTACTCTAAAAATGCTGGCTGAACTCCGAGCCGCTACCGCAAAATATCATAAAATCGAAGTAGCTATGGAAGATGGATTTGTACAGGCATCAGGCTGTGTATCTTCTCCTGCCGGAGCCATGGGTTTCCATTATGCAAGAGTAGCAAAAATGGATGGATCCCTTGATCCTGCTATGCCTGAGGTCCTACTGTATGAAATGCACAAGAATGGTAAAATGAAATTGGTTGGAGTCGAATTTGTCATCGTTAAAGCTGCTTGGGATCTAAACAATGAGTCGCCTCCTTATTTTGGTAATCAGGTGTTTGACGTAGCATTTGCTCCTATTCCACTTCCATTCAATAACTACCAACTTCATGTCTGGATATGGAAAAACAATCCATCGGGTATATTTACAAAGTACAATCCTAACGTGCACTGTAACTAAATTTAAATAACACATTATTAATAAGAGAGTGGGACACATTGGAATCCCACTCTCTTTTTGTTTTTCCGCACTATATGACTGAACGCCCAATAATCTGAATTCTAGTTTTTTCTGAAATCTATCCAACCAACCATGGATTTTATGAGGTTACATCTCCCAAAAAGTCCTATTTTTCAAATAAACTAATTTCATGAAAAAGCTACTCTTTACTTTTTGCCTAGGTCTATTGGCTCATTTTTGTTCGGCACAGCAATCCATTTCCACCCGCGAGATGGATCGGATCAATTGGATGGAATTTGCAGACTTCGTCCCAGAGAAAATAAATACAGTCCTCCTTCCAACCGGAACACTCGAGCCACATGGCGTAGTCAATAATGGAGCAGATAATACAGCCCCTACTGCCATGGCAAAGGCTATCGCCACTGAACTTAATGCGATGATTGCTCCTACCTTGAACTATGGAATCACCGGATCCATGGCGGCATATCCAGGCGCTTTTCAGATTACTGAAGAAGCTTACGCACCGTTTATAAGAGACATTTTGAAGGGCCTGGGAAAAAATGGATTCAAAAACATCATCATCTTGAATGGACATGGAGGCGGACAAACCGCCGTCCTACAAAAAGTTGCCGGAGAGGTAGCCAATGAGCTCGGCATTCGCACTCTGGTGATCAATTGGTGGTCTTACGCTTCGGATGTGACCATGGAAGTTTTCAAGGAAGATGGTGGACATGCAGGTCTAAATGAGACGGCCTACATTCAAGCGATTGATCCGACTTTGGTGCATAAGGAAAAATACAATGCCGATATGGCGACCGCCTATCCGAAAACCGGCACTTGGTCGGCGGTTCCCTTTCCGTCCAGTATTGGGCTGTATCAGGAAGGTCAAGGCTTCCCAAATTTCAATGAAGCCCAAGCCAAGGAGTACTTCCAAAAAGTCAATACAAAAGTGGCCGGATTGATCGAAGAGACTATTCGGAAGTGGGATTTGGCCGGGCTTTAGATTTTTAAATTACGATTTGCGATTTACGATTCACGAGATCTTGATAACCTCTACCATTATTTATAAAATTTACCGCTTCAATGTCATTCACTTCCAACCAAAACTTTCAAAACAAAGATTTCAGCAAAGAACCATTGGAGAAAGGCGAGTTCGAAGGTTGCCAGTTCAGTCAATGCAATTTTTCCGGGCTGGATTTAAATGGTTTTAGCTTCGAAAGCTGCTCGTTTGCCAGCTGTGACCTGAGCAATGTGAAGGTATTCAAAGCCGGTTTTCAGCAAGTCGCTTTCAAGGATTGTAAGATTCTTGGTGTCCATTTTCATACCTGCAATCCTTTTTTACTGGAATTCAACTTCGAAAAATGCCAATTGGATTACTGTAGTTTTTTCAATCTTCCGATGAAAAAAACCAAGTTTGAAGGCTCCCGGCTTCGAGAAGCGAGTTTCACCCAAGCCGATGTGAGTGGCGGGAGTTTTCGGGATTCCGACCTCAGCGGTGTGATTTTTGACCGAACTGTTCTAGAAAAAGCTGATTTTCGAAACGCTCAAAACTTTTCCATCGATCCCGAGCTCAACCGCATCAAAGGCGCATTTTTCGATCTTGTCGGTCTACTTGGATTATTGGAAAAGTATGGGATTAAGGTGGGATGACTGATGCTTGATGTTTGATGACCGATGTTTGATGACCGGAGTTGGATGACGGATGTTGGATGACGGATGTTGGATGACGGATGACGGATGTTAGATGACCGATGTTTGATGCGCGATGTT
>JBBQDY010000363.1:0-3684 GCA_038320155.1 Cytophagales bacterium | reverse complement strand
ATCATACTTTCCCCAAATATGTTCATGTTCACTATTGATCATCAACGTTTCCACTCCACCTGTCATGGCTGCCTTAAGCAATTTCTTTCGATCATTTCCGATAGCTAGATTTTGAGCCTCCATGTTGCTGAAGTTTTTATTTCTTTTGATCCTTTCCTGCAGAAGTAAAGGCTCTGCGATATCCCAAGATTTCTGATGAAGTTCCTCCATGTCGTTATCTGTAAATGCACCGATCACTTGACCTTCCATTAGGTGGTTATATTTACTGGCTTTCCTGAAAAGTGGCCCCAAGTATTCCACTCCGGCAATGTAAAGCGGCAAGGGATTACTGTACAGGATTGGTTCCAGCATATTGGTCATCCTATGAAAATAATTCTGTATGGTGACTTTCTTCTCTTCATCGGATCCTTTTCCATGACCATGGTACATGGCTTGGCCTGAACCGACATTTCCCTGCCCCTGTAGGCTTTGTTGATTCTCATCCTGCTCTTCCTCCGCAGTAAAAGAAAGAGCTACCTCTTCCGAATCAAGCTCGATTTCCTGAATCACATTCCGAGTCACGCCATAGAGTCTGATTTGCTCAAGGTTAAGCAATAGTAAATAGTAATGGCCATTGTCGTTCAGCTCTGGAATCAGCGGCAACAAATAGGGCTTGTGACTGATTACGCAGATGCTTTCTTCGACATGAACGGGAAGCTGCAAAACTTCCATTTCTCCATCATGTAGGAAGCAAGCCAGCATGTCAGAATTGTATTTCCAGAAATCGAAATCTTCCAACAGCGAATTGGCAGGGGAGAGCACTAAGTCAATTTCCTTATCCTGCATATCGTATTCTTCCCGAAGAGTTTTTTCCGCTTTTGAAAGCTGGTTTTTCAGGTGAGTCATGTCGGCTTTGTAGCCGTCGGTGCTGATTCTTGAAACAGGTGTATAAATCGATATGAATGGCTCTCCTCTTTTTTGAGAAAGTTCTAGAAACTGCTTTTGATCAAATATTTTCATAAATTAAAAATTTAGGTTTTAAGAATGTATATGAACTAATAGTCAAATAAATGATGCAAAAATCTTACCCAGCATGAATTTTTCTTCTATTCCTTAAAAGATACAATATGAACTATACAGAAAATTATAGGGAATCAAGATCGATGTTCAAACCCACCACGTGGATGTGAGCGATGATGTACAGCAAGAAATCAGAAACAACATCGATAAGATTTCGCGCTATACCAATGACATTAATTTCATAGATGTTTACTTCAAATCCGAAGGTTCTGTAAATAGCGTTACCAGCATAGTTGGCATGCGTGTCGCCATACCCGGTCCGGACACATTCGCAGAAGACAAAGGAGATAATTGGATCCCGCTGCTAAAATCTGTGACTGAAAAGATCATCTCCCAGCTGAAGAAAACCAACGATTAGTTTGGGAAATACTTCATAAGACCAACTGAAATCTAGCAAATTAGCTTTATGAAGTAATTTTGCAAACAGCTGGTCAGTTAGTCCAAAAACAAAAAAAAGTAAGTAGATACTTTTATAAGTTTTCTAGTTGATGCGTTGATAAATCATGAAATATTGACTTTGACTGATCTTCTAAGATAAATCCTGGAACCACTGTTTAGCTTATCTATTCCAATAACTTAAGGGCCTGATTACATTAGATTAAATCCTCCTTTTATCAATATTTCGTCAGTTTCTGAAAGCTTGGAACCCGGCAAAATTTGGATCTTTCCATTCAAAATCTTCCCTGTTTGAACTTCTATTTTTTCCAAGGAAAATCCGTTTTCTTTCTTCGCTCGAAGTGCCAAAACATACATTTTCCCATTGGATTCGACAACCGCAGTTTGGGGTAAAGCAACCCCCTTTTTGGGGTCTTTTTGGATTTTTCCTTCGATAAACATTCCAGGTACTAGCATGGACTCTTTCGATTCATCTTTCAAATCTGCATGCACGTTAATTTGTCTAGCTTCGTTGATTGCCTGACCTACCATAAAGACTTCTGCGATCAATATCTCTGACGAAATTTCAGGGATGCGAACTTCTACTATTTGGCCTTTTCTAATTAGAGTTGCATCCTTTTCGAATACCACCAATTCCATGTGCAAATGCTCCTTGCTTATCAAGCTGACCGCCACGTCAGTAGGCTGCATAAAGGCTCCAGGAACCACATTTATAGCCGTGACAAATCCTGCAATGGGAGAATATATGGGCACTTTAGAGCGAATCGATTCTGGCTGGAGCTGATCCACATTGATTCGTAGCAATCCAAGTTGACGCTTTAAACTTTCAGCTTTAGCTCTGGTGCTTTGGTAATCTGCTTCTGCTTTTAGGTAATTTTTTTGCGAAGCGATTTTTTCTCCAAAAAGTGTCTTCTGGCGATCATACTCAGCTTTGAGATAGTTTAACTGGCTTTTTGCCTCTAAATAATTTTGCTGGAGAAGAATGAATTCAGGATTTTCAAGATAAAATAGCACCTCTCCTTTTCTGACTGACTGTCCCTCGAGTAATTCCATCCCACTGACATAGCCTCCGTAGAAAGACGTCACTTCTTGCATATTCTCCACTGGCACTCGAACTGCACCTTGAACGGTAATCTCCTCAGAAAATTGACTACTGTCCATTTTGCCCCAGGCCATATTCATTGAATTAAATTGATCCAAAGTCAACGTAATTATTCCCTCTTCGCTAGAAACTTTGCTTATTTCAATACCAGCGGTTTCGGAAGATTTCTGACCACAGGAATAAGTGAAAATCGAGACTAAAAGCGCAAGAGTAAATCGGTAGGAAAGTGTTTTGGTCTTCATCAGTCGATCAGGTAATTTATTTTTAAAATAATGAGCTCGTGTTCGTATCTGCTTAGCAAGTATTGAAGTGTGATATTTCTGGAGTTTTCCAGTAGTTGTGCATATTGAAGAAAATCGATTTCTCCTTCTTGATAGGATAGCTGCGCTTGTTGGATTAACTGCTCAGCAAGTAGCTTTCCCTCCTCTTGATAATAGCGAATGACCTGCTCTTTCTGGATCAATTGAGTTTGAAATTGGCTGTAGTTACTTCGAAGTCTGTTTTGGTAGCTTTCTGCTTCAAGCGATATCTGATCTTGCTGTAATTGGACCGATTTCATCTGAGCTCGATGGGAACCGAAGAACAAAGGGATTGCCAAGCCAGTCTGAAAACCGGGGTAAACCGCCGCATCAGGGCCTGGGTTGGTGCCTCTGAACAAATCAATTGAGATATCAGGAAGCAATTTTCGTTTTTCAACTTGTACCTGATGAGCGGCCTGAATGGCAATACCTTCATAATATTTGATTCCGGGATGTGCATCCCAAGGCTCCAGAAGTGCCACTTTCAAATCTGTCTGGGTTCGACTCACTTCCAAATCATCTTCCCAGTTCAATTGAAGTTTGAGTTGATCCAAGGCTACTTTGTAATTTTGATTTGCCTCGGATTTTTTGAGTTTAATCTCCTGAAGCTTTCCAGCTGCGGTCAATTTTTCCAGATAATTCGTTTCCCCAGTTTCGAACCTTCTAGTTGCAGCATTAGAAAAAACAGCGTAAAGACTATCCAAGAAATCATAATTATCGCTCAGTCTTTGAAAATACTGTACGGTCAAGAAAGCCTTACTGACTTCACCCCGAACCCTCATTTTCTCAAGTTCTGACTCTTGCTGTCGAATTAGCGCTTGATCTTGA
>JBBQDY010000362.1:0-3696 GCA_038320155.1 Cytophagales bacterium | reverse complement strand
TGGATGCTCTTTCCATATTTTTTCAAACCTTCCGAGCGGGAATAAAGGTAAATGGGATTTGCAGCGTTTTCCTTTTCTGCCCATTTCAAAAGCGTTTCATGTTCCTTTTTAAAAGTGGAAGAATTGTTTCCCATGCCAGTGGAATTACACTCATCTTTTCCCGGATAATAGATTACAATCAATGACTTACCTAAATTGAAAGCTTCCAAATTATCCGTCTTTTCATAATAAACAATTGGATTAGCTATCTGCCCAAACGGCATTCGATGAACCAGAACTTGTTCATCTGCATCTTTTCCGGGTACTCCAAAATAAGGTCCTTCCAAAATTTGTTTTTCATATTGCTCCCGCGTTATTATTCCTCCCATCTCATTTCGATATACTTTTTGGGCAAAAGAAACTTGAGTTCCAACAAGAAACTGAGTAAATAAAAATAGAATCAGGATTCGCTTCATGGTTCCAAAAGTAATAAACCGAGGACAACCAAACAGGTAAATCGATCCAATTTATAAGGTAAGCTACTAATGCTAGACGAGGATAATTTCAATTATCAAAGCTTCCCTCTTCTTTCGCAGAAGGATGGCTCGAGCTTAGCCATAAAAAAAGCCGGCTCTTTCAAACCGGCATTTCTTTTATTAGTCAGGAAGCTCATATCGAAGTATTCCAACTATTACGTCATCCTTACCAGGCATATAAGCTGATTCGACAAGATATACCTTGCCTCCATCGGCCTTGACTTTGACTGCGGCCTCATCCACGAGGCAGTGGTTGTCTTTTTCCTTTTTGTCAGAAAAATGAATTTCATGGGTGTCTGCATCATACTTTCCCCAAATATGTTCATGTTCACTATTGATCATCAACGTTTCCACTCCACCTGTCATGGCTGCCTTAAGCAATTTCTTTCGATCATTTCCGATAGCTAGATTTTGAGCCTCCATGTTGCTGAAGTTTTCATTTCTTTTGATCCTTTCCTGCAGAAGTAAAGGCTCTGCGATATCCCAAGATTTCTGATGAAGTTCCTCCAAGTCGTTATCTGTAAATGCACCGATCACTTGACCTTCCATTAGGTGGTTGTATTTACTGGCTTTCCTGAAAAGAGGTCCCAAGTATTCCACTCCGGCAATGTAAAGCGGTAGCGGATTCTGGTACAGAATAGGCTCCAGCATATTGGTCATTCTGTGGAAATAATTCTGAATGGTGACTTTCTTCTCTTCGTCCGATCCTTTTCCATGACCATGGTACATGGCCCGCGCAGATCCTACGTTTCCCTGCCCCTGAAGACTTTGCTGATTCTCATCCTGCTCTTCTTCTTCGGTAAAGGAAAGAGCTACTTCCTCCGAATCAAGCTCGATTTCCTGAATGATATTACGGGTGACGCCATAGAGTCTGATTTGATCAAGGTTTAGCAATAATAGGTAAAAGTGACCATTGTCATTGAGCTCAGGAATCAGTGGCAACAAATAGGGCTTGGTACTGATAAAGCAGATGCTTTCATCTACTTGAACGGGTAGCTGTAAAACTTCCATTTCTCCATCGTAAAGAAAGCATGCCAGCATATCGGAATTGTATTTCCAGAAATCAAAATCGTCCAGAAGGGACTTTGCAGGAGACAGCAGTCTATCAATCTCCTTATCCTGCATGTCATATTCTTCGCTAAGATGTTTTTCTGCCTTTGAAAGTTGATTTTTCAGATGGGTCATGTCAGCTTGATAGCTGTTGGTGCTGATTCTTGAAACGGGTGTGTAAATCGATATGAAAGGCTCTCCTCTTTTTTGGGATAGTTCCAGAAACTGCTTTTTATCAAATATTTTCATAAATTAAAAATTTAGGTTTTAAGAATGTACATGAACTAATAGTCAAATAAATGATGCAAAAATCTTACCTAGCCCGAATTTTTCTTCAATTCATGAAAACATAAAATATGAACTATACAGATAATTATAAAGGAATCAAGATAGATGTTCAAACCCACCACGTGGATGTGGGCGATGATGTACAGCAGGAAATGGGAAACAACATCGATAAGATTTCACGCTATACCAATGACATTAATTTCATACACGTTTACTTCAAAACCGAAGGTTCGGGAAAGTACGAGACCAGTAATGTTGGCATGCGGGTGGCTATACGCGGCCCAGACACATTCGCAGTAGACAAAGGAGATAATTGGAATCCGCTGCTCAAATCCTGACCGAAAAAATCATCGCACAGTTGAAGAAAATCAATGATTAGTGATGGAAATACTGCTTAAAACCAACTGAAATCTAGCAATTTAGCTTTATGAAGTAATTTTGCAAACAGCTGGTCAGTCAGTCGAAAATCAAAAAAGGGTCATAGATATTTTTACAAGTTGTCGAGTTGAGGTGTTTATAAATCATAAAAAATTGACTTCGATTGATCTTCTAATAAATCCCAGAAGTGTCTCTTGGTGTGTTTATTCCGATAATTAAATGGGCTGGTTACATGAGATAAAACCCACCTTTTACCAATTTTTTGGCCGGCTGCTGAAAGCTTTGCACTTGTTAAAATCTCATTATTTCCATGCCCAATTTCCCCTAATTGAACTCCTATTGTCTTCAAGGAAAATCCATTTTCTTTCTTTTTAAGAAGTACCAAAACATACTTTTTACCATCGGATTCCACTGCCACAGGTTGGGGTGAAGCAACCCCCTTATTGGGGTCTTTTTAGACTGTTAATTCGATAAAAAAATAATAGAAAATAGCTACCTGTATTCAGTGATGATTTTCAATTTTGAAGGTTTAAAGCTACTCCATAAAATATCTTTAATAGATCAAAAGTAATTCTTGCGGCGTCTCGATTTAAGCTTATGCGAACTTTTTGAACCGTTCTCCCTTGCGGCAGATACCACGCCAACCATACTATCAGCAGTGCCATAATAAAGCAGCCATTTTCCTTCGAAATAGACCAAACCTTCCAAAAAAGTCGTTCCCTCTGGGTATTGCCCTGATTTTTCAAATGAGAGCGTAGGTTGAATAAAAGGAGCTGCTACCCGATCTAAAAGTTTCCAAGGTTCGGTAGCAGAGAAAAGTGCCTGTCCGCCAGTATAAACCCTGTTTCCTAAGTTTTTGACACCTACTTGCTGAGAGTTTCCAGCATTATAAAGAACTACAATTCCGTCTTCGGTCAAAACCGGCGGAGGTCCAGCCTCTACCAACCATGAATCAAAATACCCTGGTCTGGGACTCAAAACTGGTACTCGATTTCCTTCATGATTTTCTACCGGCTGCCAATGAATCAAATCTTCGGAAGTAGCGAGCCAAATATGAGGCACTCCATAATACATCCAATATTTCCCATCTATTTTAGCCGCTGTCAACTTTCCTTCTTTTAGTTCGGTGACGATAGCTCCAGATTTTGATTCTGTGTTGTGGTATTTGCCATCCTTCCAATCTTTAAAAATTGGCCCGTGTTTTTCCCAATTTCGGAGATCTTTGGAAGTGGCGACGGCAAGTCTTGGCACATCTCGATTCCATTGGGTGTAAGTCAGGGCGTATAATCCTTCCTTGGTTTCTACGATTCGAGGATCCTCCGTGCCTCCAGTCCATTCGAATTCCTTCTGATTATCTTCTTTCGGATAAAAAATCGGTTCAGACTCTCGCTCAAAAGAAAAACCGTCTTTTGAAGTAGCTAACCCTATCCTCGAGGTATGTCCACCGATTTCCTTTTCTCCCAGT
>JBBQDY010000361.1:0-3700 GCA_038320155.1 Cytophagales bacterium | reverse complement strand
GGTGAAGAAGATGGGAAATATCAAAGACTTGATGGGTATGATCCCAGGAATGGGTAAAGCCATGAAAGGCATGGATATCGATGACGATTCATTCAAACCTATTGAGGCAATAATCAAAAGCATGACTCCAACAGAGCGATCCAATCCTGATTTGATCGATGGAAGTAGAAGAAAGCGCTTAGCGGCAGGTTCCGGTAGAACTATCGTGGAGGTTAATAATCTGATGAAGCAATTTGGCGACATGCGCAAAATGATGAAGCAGATGAATAAGATGGGCGGTGCCAAAGCTGCAATGAGTAAGATGATGCCGGGGATGGGCAAGCGATAGGGGCGATTTAAGATTGTAGATGTAGGACTTTGAAAGTCAGAAAGCTGAATTCTGAAATCAGAAGTCTGAAATCAGAAGTCTGAAATGAGAAAACTAAAATAGAAAATCCACTTGCCTAGTGATAGGTAGGGAAAGCTGAAAATGCTGAATTGTCAATTCATTTGGTTCAAGCCTATTCTACGGTGGATAGACTTGGACCTTTTTTAATTTTAGTGGACGACGATATGTGTTTAGAAATTTTTGGCCTAAATTTTAATGAGTATTTGTTTTGTTTCACTTCCCGATGTAAAGGGAACCTGAATAGAAGCCGGATCGAATTCCGCCTCCCGAGCTCTCTGGATCAGAGGAGTTTTAAGTCTGTTTCGAAAATAGGGAGGAATTTTAAAAGAAAATCCAGTATGAAATATGGCTGCGTGGGGGATTACCGATAATCATAGAATTTTGTGATTCCTATTTATGATTATCCGCAATGGCACCAGTAAGGGATAAAAGCGATACACAATCCTTGTAATAATACTGACTAATTAGTTTCTAGCGATGGGGAGAAGTAGATGCCAGAGGCGATACATACTACTAGAAAAGATGACACGTAAACAGAAATCACGACCCCAGAGCGGGCCGAAGATTAGCTTATGCCTAGTCGGGAGTTAGGCACAAGGCGAAAAAAAAATCCTGCCAAAATTTAACGTTCCGCTGAATTTCGTTAATTTATATAATGAAAAAACAGAGGATTTATTTTGACACTTCAGTTTTTGGAGGATATTTTGACAAGGAATTTGAGGAATTCACAAAACCACTTTTCGAGAGAATAAATAATGGCGAATTTACTGTGCTACTATCAACAATGTTGGATGAAGAACTGGAATTTGCACCCGAACGAATAAAAAATCTTATATCAAATATCGATGATGGTTTTACCGAATTTCTAGAAGACAAAGATGAAGCAGTTGATTTGGCGACTGAATATATTACTGAAAAAGTTGTAGGTGTAACAAGTTATGCTGACTGTCTCCATATAGCACTTGCGACAATATATCAAGCCGATTTACTCGTAAGTTGGAATTTTAAACATATAGTGAATGTGGATAGAATTCGTGGATACAATTCAATAAACATCAAAAACGGATATAAACTGTTGGATATTCGCTCACCAAGAGAACTAATAAATCATGGAAACTAAAATAAAAAAAGGCTTCGACGCTGTAAAATTTGCAAGAGAGCAAAAGGACAGATTGGATGCAATATTCGCAAAAATGACTAAAGAAGAAATTTTGGAATATTTAAAACAAAAAAGTGCGGAACGAGGTCGGATAAAGCCCAATCCCTAACACGATCCCGCTGGGATCGATGCAATGATTAGACTGGTCCAGTTTTAGTAATATATGTTCCGGCTGGGATCGGAAAAATCAATTGCCTTATCACCAATTAATCAAGTATAGGACGAGGGTGTCTAGAGTGGATTTTTCTCAGGAATACCAAGGGAAAATAGTTTATTTGCATCATTTCGGATAATCATATTCACATTTTAGCTTGGGTAAAAAATTACCGAAACCTTCGATTGCTACCGGGTTTTCACTTTTTGTTTTTCCAAATTTTCAACAGTAAGTCTTCTGATTTTTTTAATTCTGAATTATTGCCCTGATTGGATTGAGGGTGTTTTTAGTTAGAAACAATCCTTGCTTCGCCAAAAAGTCCAATATATCCAGCTCGTAGACTTCACCCATTTTGGCCAAATGGAATATGTTTGGAATACTTTTTCCGCTTTCAATATTAGAAAGTATGTGTATCCTCATAAGTGCACGTCACGATCTAAAACAAAATCTTGATTGGAATCGGATCAAATTCCCCCTTTTCAAAGGGGGCTAGGGGGATTTATCATATCAAATCAGCAATAAATTTGGCTACGTGCAACAGAACGGATACACATATTAGAAAGTGTCTTCTGAGATACTCCCAACAAATGCGAAACTTCATACTGGGAAAGTTTTTTTGATTCTCTGGATTTTTTCAAACGAGCTCCTAGTTCCATAAACAACTACTAAGTAAAAATTTACTGAAAATTAGAAATAACTTACTAGGTTAATCCTTAGATATTTAAGAAATTAGGACTTAGTTAGTTTAAAACAAAATGAATTAAGGAATTTTAGTTTTTTGTCAATGGAAAATAGTCTGATTTGTACGAAGAGATTGTTTGAGCTGATCAAACCGCCCTATACCACGACTTTTCCTAGAGAAAAATTACTCACGCATCCTGAGCCGGAGAGCTTGCTATCCATCTCGGATACCTTGGCCGAATACAAAGTGGACAGCCTTGCGCTCGAGATCGGAGCCGATAAATTGAATCAGCTTCCCTTACCCTGTGTAGTTCAAATCAACCAAAATCCCTATCCTTATTTCAGTTGGCTGTCAAAGGTATCAGCTGATCGGGTGGAATATTTGGATGATAAGGGGAACCTGATCACAGAAGTTAGAAATGAATTTGAGAACCTTTATACTGGTATTATCTGATGTATTAAGAATATTGAGCTTATGCAAGGAAGTAGATTCAAAATAGGGAATTAGCAAATCAGGAATCAATGATCAAAGCCATGAAGGATGTGCAGAAAAGGAGCAAATTACCCTTTCGCCCACGATTTTCATCAATGGCTTTGAGTTGCCCGCCGCTTATGAAGTAGAGGATTTAAAATATGTGCTACAGTAAAAACAAACGCTGCTCCTGCAGTAACAATATTCATCGCGATGAATGGGCATATCGCTCGGGTGCTCCACAATGACCGGATTAAGGAGTAAAATTTTTAACAAAATTAAAAATGAAAAAGTTAAGTTTAGAAATGCTTCGCCTTACATCCGCTGATGTATTGGAGCGCAGTCAAATGAAGAAGATTACTGGGGGGTATGGGGGAGTCTATATCCAATGTGATAACTGGACAAATCATAGACCAATGCCTGCAGCTAATTGTGGTGCAGGAATAATTATGTGCTCTGGGGGATGGGTTTGTACATAATAATTTTATAAAATTGGGGCAGGTTAAACCTAGATTCTCCTGCCCTTTTTTCGGAACAGATTTTAAGTTCTAATAATAATTCTATATTTTATTTATTTTACAGTCACTATACAAATGTATTAATTTGTTTATATTTTATAAAAAAACTAAATATTATGAATAATATTCGTATAATTAAAATTTTGATAATTATATCTACTTTTATATTTTTTACCGTTCCTACATTGGTATATTCACAATATAAACTCGAAAAAGTGAGTGAATTTGAAATAAATTCACTCTATCCAGTAGAGATTGTTGATTTTTATCCAAAAGATTTTTTGTATTTAGGTTATATTATTACTTCTGCTGGAAAGAGGATCGTCCT
>JBBQDY010000360.1:0-3712 GCA_038320155.1 Cytophagales bacterium | reverse complement strand
CAATGATAACCCACATTTTGCCCTATTTTTTCTATTATTTCGTCAATTGACCGGTCGCTGAATGCGGTGATGATAATTATTTCCGCCTTGGTGTCCACTTCCCGTATTTTCAGTGCTGTTTCCAGTCCATCCCAGCCAGGCATACGCATATCTAAAAATATGACCGCATAGGGCTTGTTTTCAGCTAGGGCTGTTTTAATTTGGTCCAGCCCGTCCATTCCGCTCACCGCTTTGTCAACCGAAAAGACAGGTATATTATTATTGTTTATAGCAGTTAAAATAGGTTCATCCAAGTCCTCGTCATCAAAAAGAATACTGGACGCACTGCTGATGGCCTCATTTTTTTTCAAGCGCTTCGGAACCAGTATATCTTCAATACTATCCCTTACAATCTCCTCATCATCGATGATCAATACCCGGGTATTAATTTGGTCCTTTTCCATTATTCAATCAGTTAGACAGTTTTATAAATTAAAAACTATAGTTAATAGCGCACCTTTACCTAATCCATCGCTTACTAAGGTGATTTCTCCATTATGACTCTCAATAATACTCTTGCAATTTGTCAATCCCAACCCCGTGCCTTCAGCTTTGGTGGTGTAGCCCCTGCTGAATAGATTAGAACCTGTTTCTGCATCAAACCCGCTACCATTATCTTGTATCCTCACTGTTATCTTGTCGGGATCGGCAGATACCGATACCTTAATCTCTTTGGATTCGATTTCGTCGCGCCTGTTTAAGATAGACTCAGAAGCATTTTTAAGCAAGTTCAAAAAAACCTGCATCAGCTTAGTCCGGTCGCCTTTTATTTGAGGTAAAACCGCCGGTGAATCGAAATTAAATTCGATTTGGTTTTTCTCTAACGCACCCAGCAGCATAGCCACAGCATCATTTATTACACTGCGAATATTTATTGTGGCTCTTTCTGAATGCCGGCCCATAACGTATTGCCGCTGGATATTTAAAATTTCCTGAACATGGCCGATAATGTTCATCTGGTCTGCTATGGATTTTTTAACGTAGTCCAGATTTTCCTTTTGATTGGCAATAACACCACCCAATAGATCTGCAACGGCCTTGCTTTTCTTTTCGCCTAGCGCATCATTCAATGCAGCCTGGTTCTTTTCCATAAATCCCTTCAGGTTTTCCAATGTGGCAATATCGTTCTGTTCCAGGGTCCGTTTTATCTGCGTGATGTAAGATCCAAAACCGACCACGGCATTGCCAACATCATGCAATACGCCAGATGCTATTTCAAATTTGTTTTGTTCAATGGCTTTATCTTGGGTAGCCGCATTTAATAGTTTTTCTTTTTGGTGAAGTTCCGTAATGTCATCAAAAATGTAGTACAGGCTGTTTTCACTTAGTTTATTCACAGAGAATACAAAGTTCAGGCGTTTACTGTCTGGCTCACCATTGACTGGAAATTCCTGCCGTACTTGCTTGATGATATTGCCGTTTTGCTGGGTGAAAGAGGTAACATCAGCTAGCATGTCGGGTGCTAATATTTCCAACAGGTGATGGATATTTGTCCCCGGCAGTTTATTGCTAAAGAATAAAGGCATGAGCAATTGGATGCTTTTCGCATTCATCTCTACAATATTGCCGCTTAGGTCAGTCTCTACCAATCCCATTGGAATTTGATAGATGACCGAAAGCATTTTTTGAATTTGGTGTTCTGCGGAAACAGTGCTCACAATTAGGCTTTTTTAGCTAACAGGTACTGGTTGCCATTGCTCCCTTTAATCAATCGTAACTCAACCGGTGTAGGTTTGGTCACATAGGTAAACATGTAAGGAAGGGTTTCGTCGAGTTGCTTTGCGTTAAATTTCTCAGCAACCATAAAATTATTGGTGCAGGGAGCTACCTGTGTAAAAAAATGTTTGCCAACAGCGTTTTCCTTTGAAACACCAGACAAGATCGATTGTGAATTGCTGTAGGAAAGTACAATTCCGCTATAGTCCATCTTTACCACACCGAAGGGAAGTGAATCGAAACTTTCTGGTGAATTGGCGTCAAGCCATTCGGCCAAATGGGGTTCATCAAATCTCATGATAGTTGAAGGTTAGGGTTTATGCGCTTAATTTAATAAGGTTTCTTCTCGTCGAATATTAGTAAAATAAACGATCACTTCATATGTTTTTTGCCTCATTTGAGCCACCTCGGCCTTGATGCCTTCAGACAGTCACTAAAGAGGAATGTGTTCCTTGGAATAAACTCCAAGAAGCTCCATCGTTTCTTCGACAGAATCGAGTCGCGGTCTTTCTACCTTTGGCACCTTAAATTCTGATCTTGATTCGCTTCGAATCGATGGCCTTGAGTGGAGATTGATTAATTCACTGATCCCAAGTTCTCCTGAATAAATCGTGCTTAAAATGGCTTTTCGCTTGATGTTTTCTAAACTTTTTAAGATTTTCTGAAATTCCTTTTAATAATTCAAGGAGTAGAAATGGCAAAATCGGATCGGCCTATATTTTAGTTTTATTGGCTTGTGGACAGGCTTTTTCTGCCAAGGTTTGGGATTAAGTCTCTAAGGTATTCGCTTACTTTAAAATTCCTGTTGGTCAGTTTAAAAAAAACAGATCACTTAAATACTGTGATTTTTAATTCTCATTAATTTGTGATCTGAGCCCCTTTCCCCATAAAAAACGGCAATCTTTGGACTCTAGCCATGCGATTTTATGAAGATTTTCCATTGCGGACATTGTCAATATCCTTTGTTTTTTGAAAACTACGCCTGCGAAAATTGTGGTCACTTATCCGGTTACCGAGATTCGGATCGGCAGATGCTTACGTTTGATTCAGATTCAGATCGATTGATTTCGGATCGTGAGAAACTCGAGTATAAGTTTTGCAGAAATCACCAGCACGACGTCTGTAATTGGTTGATACCGATAGCGTCTCACGTCAACTTTTGCACGGCCTGTCAGCTCAATCGTACGATCCCTAATCTTTCGGACCGGGAGAATTTTCCCAAATGGAAAAATCTCGAAGTAGCTAAGCACCGATTAATTTATCAATTGCAGAAGATCGGATTACCCCTGCCCAGCAAATTGAAAAATCCCAATGGACTATGCTTTGACTTTGTGGCTCGCCACGCCAATTCCCAATTGATGACCGGGCATGCAAATGGGGTGATCACCATTCTCCTTCGTGAAGCGGACTCTGTCCTCCGGGAGCAGATGCGCATGCAGCTTATGGAGCCTTATCGCACCTTGATCGGGCACTTGAGGCATGAGGTGGGGCATTACTTTTGGGATCGATTGGTCTATACGGATGCCGGAATCTTAGCTGAGTTTAGAGCGATTTTTGGAGATGAGCGTGCTTCCTATGGAGAGTCGCTCAAAACTTATTATAAAAACGGAGCTCCTGAAAATTGGCAGGAATCCTTTATCAGCAAATATGCCACTTCGCATGCCTGGGAGGATTGGGCAGAAACTTGGGCGCATTACCTACACATCATGGACATGGTAGAGACCGCGCACTTTTTCGGGGTGAAAGTTGACCCTTCTGCCACCCTCAAAGGCATGGCAGCCAATGTGAGTTTTGATCCTTACCTCGAAAGTGATTTTCAGACTATAGTTCAAACTTGTATGCCATTGTCCTTTGCGGTAAACAGCATCAATCGCGCTATGGGTGTGCCGGATGTATATCCCTTTGTAGTCAGCCAGGGCGTGGTGGAGAAGATGAAGTTTATCCATGGATTGGTTTT
>JBBQDY010000359.1:0-3715 GCA_038320155.1 Cytophagales bacterium | reverse complement strand
ATTGAGGATACCATCTACAATTTCTCGCTTTTGTTGATGATCGTGAGTATATTCGAGTATATCCGAAGCCGCAAAACAATTCAACCTTCTTAAAGTTTATAGGCTATGAAAAATCTCCAAGTTCAAATCGATGATCATTCTGGCTTCTGCTTTGGAGTAGTTTATGCTATCGAAATGGCTGAAGAGATCTTGGAGGAGCAGGGCTACCTATATTGTCTGGGAGATATTGTACACAATGATGAGGAAGTCAAACGACTTACTCGAAAAGGCTTAAAAATCATTGATCATACGGAGCTTAAAGAATTGAAAAACGAGCGGGTCCTGATTCGAGCTCATGGCGAGCCTCCGTCTACTTATGAGCTTTCAATCAAGAATAATCTTACGCTGATTGATGCGAGTTGCCCCGTGGTTTTGAAGCTTCAGAATCGGATCAAAAATTCATTTGATAAGGACGAGACGATCTACATCTATGGCAAGCATGGTCATGCAGAGGTGATCGGTTTACTGGGCCAAACCAGTAACAAAGCGATTGTCTTTCAGGATATCTCCGAACTTGATCTACCGAGTCTTCCAAAAAACATCACGCTTTACAGTCAGACTACCAAAAGCACGGATAAATTCTACGAGATCAATGAGATTTTAAGGCAAAACGGCATTACGGTAAATACCAACGATACCATTTGTAGGCAAGTCTCTAATCGTGACAAAGAGCTGAGGGCTTTTGCTGATAAATTTGATAAAATTATCTTTGTGAGCGGAACCAAATCCTCCAATGGAAAAGTGCTTTACAACGTTTGCAAAGAGAAGAATGAAAACACTTATTTCGTTTCAAATGCAGACCAAATCGAGTCTGATTGGTTTGGCGAAAACGATAAAGTAGGAATTTGCGGTGCCACATCCACTCCAATGTGGCTTATGGAGCAAGTAAGGGAGCGAATTCTTATTTTTTGATAAAACATTCCGAAATTGCCCGTATGAATTCGGCGAAATCAATAACATCAATTGACCCGAAGGGAGTCCTTATCGGATTGACCGTTATTTCTCTCTGGTCCATTTCCTTATTTTTTCTCCTTCAACTGGAGATCTCTTGGACAAATCCATTGGTTTATCTGGCGATATTAGTTCAGACTCATCTGTATACTGGCCTATTCATCACCGCTCACGATGCCATGCATGGCTTGGTCTCCTCAAATAAGAAAGTCAATCATGCAATCGGCTGGTTCTCAGCACTCCTTTTTTCTTATAATTTCTATTGGAAGCTTTTTCCAAAGCATCACGAACATCACCGTCATGTCGCAACGGATAAAGACCCTGATTACCACTCTTCGAATAATTTTCTGATTTGGTATTTCAGTTTCGTGAAGCAATACGTAACGATTTGGCAGATTCTGTTGATGGCAGTCTCTTTCAATATTTTGAAGCTTTTTCTACCTACGGAAAATTTGATAGTCTTCTGGATGCTACCTGCGATCCTATCCACCCTTCAGCTATTTTTCTTTGGCACTTACCTTCCACATCGAGGCGAAAGTGAAAACCAGCACCATTCATCCAGTCAATCAAAAAACCATCTTTGGTCTTTCCTTTCCTGTTATTTTTTCGGATATCATTTCGAGCATCATGATTCGCCGGGAACTCCCTGGTGGAGGCTTTGGCGTGAAAAAGAAAAACAAACTGCTTGATTTCAATGATTTTTGTCAGAACCTTCGAAGGAGTCAAACCTTTTGGGGCTGAATTGATTTTCTAGGCAATACAATCCAATTATGAAATTTACATCTACGCTAGTACTGTTTTTTGCGCTTTCACTTTCAGCATTCTCACAGGGGATTATTCGCGGCCGAATATTCAATCCGGTAAACAATCAAGCGGTTTCCTTCGCCAATGTTTTGGTCATGCAGACCGAGCTTGGAGCAATTTCTGACGAAGATGGGTTTTACGAAATCGCAAATGTACCTCCCGGGTTATATAATGTCCGGGCAAGCTTTGTTGGATATAAGACTTCAACCACTTACGAGGTGCAAGTGACCCTTGCGAAACCTGTTCAGTTGGATTTTGCGTTGGCGGAAGATGCATCAGAATTATCAGAGGTAGTCGTTAACTCAGAGTTTTCCAGATCTGAAGAAACGCCGCTTTCGGTGAGAAAATTGAATTCCAATGAAATCGAGCGCTATCCCGGTGGGAATCGTGATATCTCCCGGGTAATCCAATCGCTGCCGGGGGTTGCCAGTTCGGCTAGTTTCAGAAATGATATCATCATTCGCGGAGGAGCTCCGAATGAAAACAAATTTTTTGTAGATGAGATCGAAGTACCGGTGATCAACCACTTCGCCACGCAGGGTTCCTCTGGAGGTCCTGTGGGAATTCTCAATGTGAATCTGATCAAGAATGTGGATCTGATTGCGGGGGGATTTCCTGCCAACAGAATGGATGCGTTGAGTTCCTTTTTCGAGTTTACTTTAAAAGAAGGAAGACGGGATAAAATGGCTACCCAACTAACACTTGGAGCCTCGGAGTTGACACTATCGAATGAAGGGCCGATTGGAGAAAAAACAACCTATTTGGTATCGGCAAGAAGGTCATATCTGCAGGGGCTTTTTAGATTAATTGGTTTGCCCTTTCTTCCGACCTTCAATGATTTCCAGGTGAAAACAACCACCAAACTCAATGATAAAACAGAATTGACTTTTATCGGAGTTGGAGCGATTGATAATTTTGTCCTGAATCAGGATGTGCCTGATGAGGAAACTGATGATGAGCGTGCCGACAGATTAAATTTTCTGGATGTGCTGCCAATCCAAAGTCAGTGGAATTATACTACCGGATTAAAACTGAAGCGTTTTCGGGAAAATGGATTTTGGACTTTTGTGCTGAGTAGAAATATGCTCAACAATGAGTCCTATAAATATGCTGGCAATGACGAGAGCAATGAGACAAACCTGCTTTTCAGATACATCTCTCAAGAATCAGAAAACAAACTTAGAGCCGAAAACAGTATTTTTGGAAAAGGCTACACCCTCAAGTACGGAGTCAATTACCAATATTCAAGGTATTTTATCAACAACTTTGATCGGGCTGCACTTGCTTCCTCAGGTCAGGTCATCGATGTAGAATCGACTTCGAATTTTAATCAGTATGGAGCCTTTATTTCGGGGTCAAAAAACTTTTACAATGATCGCTTATTGGTGACAGGAGGTGTTCGAATGGATGGAGCTGATTTTGCAGAAACAGCTTCCAACCCACTGAATCAAATTTCCCCACGAGTTTCTTTCTCTTACCAATTAAAGCCAAACCTCTTTGCGACAGCAAACGCGGGGATTTACTATCAAAAGCCAGCCTATACGGTTCTTGGATTTCAGGATAACGAAGGAGTGCTGGTCAATCGGGAAAATGATGTTCGATTCATCAGAAACTCTCAGCTGATCGCGGGAATTGAATTTGTCGTTCCGGAGAAAAACAGACGGTTTACCGCAGAGGCATTTTACAAGCGCTATAATAACTATCCTTCTTCAATCCGAAATGGAATTGCCTTGGCAAATTTAGGAGCTGACTTTGGTGTAATCGGAAACGAGCCAGTGGCATCCAATGCTGAAGGAAGAGCTTACGGAATAGAGTTTTTGGCTCAGCAGCGATTGTTCAGTAATTTCTATGGGATTGCAGCGGTGACTTTGGTAAGAAGTGAATTTACCAATCCCAATACCGAGGGATTTGTCCCTTCCTC
>JBBQDY010000358.1:0-3718 GCA_038320155.1 Cytophagales bacterium | reverse complement strand
ATCATCAATCAGCTTTCCTAACTTGTCTGCGAAAAAATATGCTTCCTTTTCTTCAGGGTCACACATTTTGACTAGTAAGCGCTCAATTTCCTCTTGCATGATTTTTAGGTTTATTTGTACAAAGATAATCGAATTGCCATTTCAAGCTTATGAATTCCGGAAATCCAGTCAAGATTAGTGAAGCCAGTTACGTCCAGATTCTCAGGGAGGCGTGCCATGGTGGGTTTGAGGAAACCTATATCCCTGAAAAGCATCAATGGCAAATTTCCTCCAATACGGACTGGCTTGCTCGAATCAACTTGCCTTGGGATTCAGTTCCGAACGAAAATGGTCGATTGCGAAAGAAAGACGATCATCATTTGGCTTTGGTGATGATTCGAGCAGGTATCGCAACTACAGGATATTTTCATAACGGGGTGATGCTGGATCACAAAGTCTTCCGAGCCTATATGGTCAGGCAGAAACAAGGAAAAAGCCAGATTAAATATTTGAAAACAAAAGGAAAATCAAGGGCTGGATCGAGAGTTAGATTAGGAGAAACGGAGGAGTTTTTTCGGGAAATAAATCATCGGTTGACGAGCTATGATAAAGAATATCCGATCGATACTTGGGGAATCAGTTGTGCTAAAACCCTTTTTCCTTATTTTTTCTCCAGTGAACCTGCGCCACCATTCTCAAAAAGTCAATCAAATCTCTTTTCAATTCCCTTTCATGTGCAGCAACCTGGATTGGAGACCCTGGAATTGATACATAAAAAACTTAACCAATTTCATGGATTGATTTCCGAATCGGGAGCTGAATTTTTTGATTTTCAGGTTAAACCTGTTCAGCCAAATCCAGCTGGTAATGAGTTGGATGAGAATTGGTGAAATTCGGGGTTTTTTAGGGGCAAAAGATTTTTCGTTTCACTGTTCGGGATTTGTAATCCAAAAAAAACCTCGATCAATTGAAATCCCACCGTTTTGGCGATCCCTCCATTTCCCGATTGACCTCAATCCGGCCAAAACCCGGAAACAAAATAAAATATCGTGACTACCCATATTTTGTCCCTACGGGACAATGTGAATGATCAATTTAAAGAGGTTAAAAATGTGTTTTCTAAAGAACTATGTGAGCTGTCTACCTGGTTAAAAAACTCTCTGTGAAACTCGGCGTTCTCGGCGCCCCTGTGGTAAAAAAAATATCTTCACCCGTTTTGGCGAAACCTCCATTTCCCGATTGACCTCAATCCGGCCAAAAACTGGAGGTAATTACATGTTTTCTTGCTACAGACCAGAAGAACCTCTGATGGTAGTTCTAAGCTTTTCCCTTTGAGAAATCTCTGATTCCTTTGCAGTAAAAAAACAAAAAAAGCCAGAATTTCTTCTGGCTTTCGGTTGGTGGTGTTAAGTATAATCAGGTATTAGTTTTTTTCTCCAGGGTAATTAGCATTCAGCATATTCATAGTCTCATGCGCTACTTTGATATTGTATTCGTAGGCTAGGCTTTTATAATTGACCAAATCGACAATCGTACCAATGAAACAAAGTCCCAGGGTAAGAATATAAAGGATTCCTAGTCCAATTTGTCCAAGAATGAATCGATGCAAACCTGCAAATCCAAAGAATCCCAACAAAGTCAAGATTAGGATCATCTGAGAGTCTTTTCTTCGGGCGCGATAGACTTGTGCAAATAACGAAGCCTGATCTTCATCCATGCTTTTCATCAGTCCTTGGATATACCCAAGTTCCATCCCTTCTAATTCAGGAAGGTGTCTCAATACATTAGCCATAATTGTGTGTTGTTTTAAGGTTGTTAAGTAATGTCCAAATCCGAGAGAAAATCACCAAATAAGCAAACATTGCCAGTGGATGCATAGACCAAGATGCTTGAAAATCTCCTTTGAGGAGCAGATTCATCGAGCGACCAAGACCACATCCCGGACACCAATCAAATCCCAATTGATCCAATGGGCAAAGGCTCATGTGATCGCCAGAATATGGATTGATGAAATAGATTGCGATAAGGCTGCCTACCCAGAATATCAATTCTAAAGGCAGTTGCTTTATCCATCGGGCTATTTCTTTCATGATAGTAGAAATACGAAAAAGGTGCCATCTCTCAAAATGTGCTTTATCTGGCCATTTTACCAGTTAGACTATTATGAGGTGATTCGGAGCGTACATAAAAGTGTACGATTATGAACGCTTTAACTCCGGAAGATTAATGCTTAGCTTTCTTCCAAAGCTTGCTTTTTGATTGGATTCAAATTGCTTTGCGATTTGGGTATAGCTTTTATTGGAGCCAAAGTTTTTCCATCCACTAAATTTTAACACTAAGCCCAACAATTCCCCATTAACTGCTTGAGGGGTATAGATTCCCAGTGCTAGCGAAGCTTCTTTTCCCAAGAAAAAATTAAGAATTGGAATCATCTGGGCGGAGACTAGTTGATCCGGAATAGTCGCCTTGTAATAATCGATTAGTGCATTAATCAGTCTATTTCCTGCATCAGATTGGCGCAAATGGCGCTTTCGGATCAGTTTTTCCAGTTCAAAAGCTTCCTTAGAATTATCCGGCCAATAGTTAGTGTCTATTCCCATCATCTTCCCCACCCATTTCCAATAGGCCATGAGTAGATCGACCTCATCGGTGGAAACTTTGAAACCCATTTTCTTCCAGCCCCGAACTACGATGAGACTAAATGTCAGATTGGTGCCGATTAGATCTTCTTGGTTGATGGGCTTTCCAAACGAATCATTCCAATCTTTAGCGTAGTGAGAAATGAAATACCGGCTAAAGGCATGAATCAGACGCACTTTGGCACAAGTGAGATAAGCCTTCTTTTTGCTCATAAAGGCGCCTGGTTCAAAAATATCCATGATAAAAGTGCCCGTTTCTCCAAGTCGCTGACCGATATCATCCAAAATCCGCTTGGATCTCACCAGCACTTCTGCTCCATCCCCAAAGGCATAGGCATAGGGCAAGGAGTAAAAGCCGAGCATAGCCAAATAAAGATCCCCTTTCTGATTGAAGAGCTCCTGCCCTCTTTTCAGAATACTTTCAGGCAATTCCTCCGGTTGAAGATAGAAATTGAAGAAGTCCTGAAACTCCTTAGGAAAGGAATCATCCACTTGAGCAGGGATTTCGATCCAAGAGTTAATTATCGAAATCAATTCAGGTTTTTTAACCAATTGGATAACCAGCTGATCTGCAAGAGGATCTTGCAATGTTCTCAATCTGTCGAATTGAGAATTTTCGTATAGTTGTAATTTGCTCACGTCAGTCTAACCTTCATTTTGTAATTTGGTTGATCAATTTCGAAAAACAGATGAAATTTCCCAGTTTAATAATCCAATTAAGTTTATCTCTCCTTCCCATATTCACTTTTGGGCAGGGAAGCTTTGATCTCTTGGTAGTGGAGACTTCTGGAAAAGGTGGATCATTTTCTATCAATCCAGAAACTGCGTATGCGCTCACTGATCGACCTGAATATGACAACCAGCCGAGTTTTATCAATGAATATCAGCTGGTGTTTTCTGCTGCAGATGAAACTGGAAATTTTGACATCATAGTTTACAATTTTGATTCTAAAAAATTTACCAATCTGAGTAAAACCTCAGATCGGAATGAAAACTCTCCGCGACTTACCGATTGTGGGATGTACATTTCAGCGGTAGTCTCTGAGCCTGATAAAAAACAACGAATTTGGCTCTATCCAACTAGTTTCGAGCCTGCAGAA
>JBBQDY010000357.1:0-3752 GCA_038320155.1 Cytophagales bacterium | reverse complement strand
GAAAGGAACTGCTGAAGCTTTTGCTTTAACAGGAATTTCACTGAATGAAGCCTTTATCTCTTGCTGGGATGAGAAATACCGCAGTAAGCTGATCCGTCCGGAAACTTATATCAATCAGTACATCGACGAGGAGTGGGTTCCACTATTGCAGACTCCGCCATTCCCGGAGCATTCCAGCGGTCATTCTGTGGCTTCAGCAGCTTCAGCTTACACATTGGGTCAACTTTTTGGGGATCAGTTTCATTTAGTGGACAGTTCTGAAGTAGCCTATGGTCTTCCCGCTCGGGAGTTTGATTCCTTTAGCGGAGCTGCCAAAGAAGCTGCAATCAGCCGATTTTATGGCGGAATTCATTACATGCCAGCTATCGAAGACGGCTTAACTCAAGGTACTCAGATTGGGGAATTCATCTGGTCGAAGATCAGTACCAAACCGCAAAACCTAGCAGCTAAAAAATAAATGAAACGCAGTCTGGAATGGCTGCTTTTTCTTTGAAATTCTTTATAACCCGTAACGGACGCGAAGGCTTCCCGGAGGTAAACAAGAAAAAAACTAATCTGGCTAATTCCCCGGTATGGGGCAATTTAAGCCTAGGATTGATTTTATCTTTTTTCTGCAAATGCCAGGCTCACCTGTTTTTCTCAGTTATCAAGCTTTTCCAAAATCCTGGAAATCAGTCGATTTTATGCTATCCTGCTTCGCCAGAAGCTGGGTGTAAAACGTTTTTATTCTACGCTGTCCTACGAGCTATCTGCTTATCCGGAATTTGGACCATGATTATTTCTATGTTATCCCGCTTTCCACGAAAGTGAATCATAAATTTTTCGATGCTGCTCTGCTTCTCCAGAAGCTGGAAAAGAAATTAATTTCATTCTATTTTGTAGTTTCTATTTCATAACCATTTCTGCGATTTTGCTGACCTAAGGTTATTTTTTGGTTAAGAATTGGCCGTTTTGCAAGGTTATTGTTTTGATTGATCTCAAGATTGAGTACCTTCTTTAGTAGTTTTTTTGAGTCGGTATTGTCTCAATTCATATTTTTCATCTAATGAAAAAAGTTATGTCATCAAAAACGATTATCGTTTCTAATAGACTCCCAATAAGTCTTCGACACCGAAATGGGAAATTTGAATTCAAACCCAGTGCAGGAGGTCTAGCCACAGGTTTGGGCTCAATTTATAAATCCGGAGAAAACATCTGGATTGGTTGGCCTGGAAACACGGTTGAAGATCCAGAGCAGCGCGCCGAGATCATCCTAGAACTCCACGACCTCAAAATGGCTCCGGTATTCCTGACCAAAGAGGATGTTGAAGAGTTTTATGAGGGATTTTCCAATGAGACCTTGTGGCCTGCCTTCCATTACTTCACACAATACATGGTTTACAATCCCGAGCATTGGAAAGCGTATGTACGGGTCAATGAGAAATTTTGCGACGCTATTCTAAAGAAAGCCGGACCGGACGATACCATCTGGGTTCATGACTATCAGTTGCTTTTGCTTCCAAAAATGCTTCGCGAAGCATTGCCAAACGCTACCATCGCCTTTTTCCAACATATCCCTTTTCCCTCCTACGAGATCATTCGGATGATTCCTTGGCGAAAAGAATTGCTTGAGGGAATGGTAGGAGCGGATTTGATCGGTTTTCATACGTATGATGACATGCGCCACTTCCTAAGCGCGGTAAGTCGGATCACTTCTCTTTCATCAGAAAGCGGCTACATCCAAGCAGAAAACCGCATCATTAATGTGGATTCTTTTCCGATGGGAATTGACTACGATAAATTTGCAAATCAAGCTAAAAGCAAAAAAACTCAAAGCATAGTCAAAGAATTCACAAAACAGGTAGAAGGTCAAAAATTGATCATTACGATCGATCGACTGGATTATTCGAAAGGGATTCCTCAGCGAATTCAAGCTTTTGATCAGCTTTTGCAGCAACACAAAGAGCTTCATGGAAAAGTCTCCATGATCATGATCGTCGTACCAAGTCGAGATAAAGTCCAGTCCTACAAAGTATTGAAGGAAGAAATCGATCTGCTCGTGGGTAGAATCAATTCGGAGTACTCAACTCTAAATTGGAAGCCTGTACATTACTTCTATCGAAGTTTTCCATTCGAAGAACTCAGCGCTTTCTATAGTATGTCAGACATCGCGCTAGTTACACCATTGCGAGACGGAATGAATTTGGTCTGTAAGGAATTTGTAGCCAGCAAAACCGATAAAACCGGAGTGCTGATTCTTTCCGAGATGGCAGGAGCCTCCAAAGAACTTCAGGATGCGGTCCTCGTCAATCCTTATGACAGACAAGGTGTAATTGACGCGATTTACAATGCATTGAGCATGAAGCCAGCTGAGCAAAAAGCCAGAATGGTCAGCATGCAGGAAAGTCTCAAGAAATACGATGTATTCCAATGGGTCAAGGTATTTATGGATCGGCTTGATCATGTGAAGCGCAAGCAGGAAGAATTGACCTCCAAGGATGTCGATGCGAAAGTGATGAGTGAGATCGAATCGGATTTTAAAAAGGCTAAAAACCCTGTCTTATTTTTAGACTACGACGGAACTCTGACTGGCTTTGTATCCAATCCCACCGAAGCAGTACCAGATGGAGAATTGAAAGATATTATCAAAAAATTAAGTCCAATAGCACAAGTAGTCATCATTTCTGGAAGAGACAAGGATACTTTAGGCACTTGGTTTAAAGATCAAAAAGTCGATCTTATCGCCGAACATGGCGTATGGGTGAAGCGAAAAAATGAAAAAGGGGACTGGAAACTTTACGCAGAGATCGAGGACGGATGGAAAGAAGATATCCGTAAAATCATGGAATATTACGTACTCCGAACTCCCGGCGCATTGATCGAAGAAAAGCATCATTCACTCGTCTGGCACTATCGGAAAGTAGAAAGTGGATTGGGTGATCTACGAATGCGCGAACTCTTCAGCCATTTGAAATACATGGCGAGAGGACATAATCTCCAAGTTTTGGAAGGAAATAAAGTATTGGAAATCAAGCGTCCTGACATCAACAAAGGACGAGCTGCCACAGCCATCATGAAAGAACAGGAATATGATTTCGTATTGGCTGTCGGGGATGATTGGACCGATGAGGATACATTCAAAGCCATGCCGAAAAATGCCTATTCCATCCGTGTGGGTTATGCTTATACCCAAGCCAATTACAACATTAAATCGGTGAAGCAAGTCAGGCAATTGCTAACCAAGTTAGGATCTTCAAAAATAACCCCGGATTGAAAGCCGGGGCTACGGAACTATGTGAACTATGTATGAAAAAATTGTGTACCCGCAATAATGCCAGTAGCCCTATTTTCTTTGCCTATTGGGACAGAAGACAGAAGACGGAAGGCCGAAACGCCCTTATATCACGTATGCGCCATTTATATTCTTGGCTTTTCAATGAAATATTTCTACAAAACGCTGGTTAACGAGATTTCGAACTAGAATACTTTTTGCGTCCCTTTGCGAAACCTTCGTGTCCTTTGTGGTTAAACTAATACTACCGGTATTTATTATATAAATTATAAAGAATCAATAGATCCAAATCACTCATTGGTGATTCAATATCACGTTGGATAAAATGAACTTTGAATGATTGGACTGCAGCAGCAGAATCACTGACATCATAGCCTATAATTCGAAGCGCATCGACGGAATTGAAGTTTTCAGGAATCGGCCCAGCTTCCAAGAAATCAGGAGTGTTTAACACCTCGTCGTACCAAAGTCCATAACCTGC
>JBBQDY010000356.1:0-3758 GCA_038320155.1 Cytophagales bacterium | reverse complement strand
GTGAAAAACGGTAGAGTTTACGATGGAAACACACTGGATGAAATCTTGCCAACACCAAGAAAGTTGGATGTAAGTCCTTGGACTAAGCCGGTACCGATGGTGAATGCTGGTTTGAGAGAATAGTAAAATCATTTAAATTTTTAAAAAAGCCGATTGCAATTAGCGGTCGGCTTTTTTGATTTTTGATTAAAAGTGATTTCAAAAAGAAGATTCAAATAATAATTTTTCAGTTAATTATCAGTCATTTATAGTTAAATTGAAAATTTTAGTTGTTTGATTAAGGAAATACGCATATTATCGTGCTCAGAAAGCTTCAAAAAAATGAGTTTAAGATTGAGATTAACACACTTTTCCATAGATACTTTGGTCTACTTTTTATTTGCTTTTATCCTATTAGTTCTGAATAATGATTTGATTTCAATAGAATTGTTAAAACCGATTCTTTTGGCTTTCTATTTTATAAATTATTTCCTGTTCGAATTTTTTCTTGGTAAGACTCCTGGAAAATATCTGACTGGATATTATGTCGCAAATTACAATTCGGACCAAAAGCCTACTTTTTGGAAAGTCTTATTGCGAACGATGGGAAGGATCATTCCCCTATATTTTCTGTCCTATTTAATTACTGGCAAAGGCCTTCACGATCATATTTCAAACACCTATCTAATCCAAACCCAATTAAAAAATGAAAAAACTCAGTAACATTCTAGCAATTGCGCTTCTTGTACTTTCTATGTCAAGCTGTGCTACCGTATTCGGTGGAAAAGTAACAGAATACCAGAGGACAAAGCCTGCCGAGGGCGAACCTCAACGTGAAGTGAGAGTTGGTGCACTGATCGCTGATATATTACTTTTCTTCCCTGGAGTCATTGTGGATTTTGCTACTGGAGCAATCTACAAACCAGAAGTAAAATAATTTTTGTGATTCTCAGACAAAACCGACTTGCGATTTAAGTCGGTTTTTTTTTGATCTCCTGATTTAGATAATCGCTTTTTAATTTTACAGCAAAACTTGAAAGACAATGGATTACTTTCCAAAGTGTGTAGGCCAGTTAAGGAAGATCAACCCTGAGCTTAAGTTGTCCACCCAAACCTTCCCGAATAATTCTCATTAAGGTGGAAAGTCTAATGTCACTCGCATTATTCTCAATTCTTGAAATGTAAGTCTTCGTTGTTCCGCATTTTTCTGCTAATTGTTCCTGCGTTAAGCCTTGACCTTTGCGAAGTTGCTGAATCATCACGCCAAGTCGAAAAGCTTCAAAGCCTTCTTCATAAGCATCTCTTGAGCTAGTTCCGGCTTTTCCGTATTGAGTGTCCAAATGGTCGGAAAATGAGGTAAGGTTTTCAGTCGTCTTTTTCATCGAAATATTGTTTTTTAAGCTTTTCAGCAAGTTCCAATTCATTCTTTGGAGTCTTTTGAGTTTTCTTCTGAAAACCATTCAGCAGAATAATCAATCTCCCTTTGTCAAAGAATGAGAATATCCTAAAAATATCAGAGCCAACTTCTACACGGATTTCGAAAATTCCTGAAGATCCTGTCATATGATCAAAATATTTCTTGGGAATCCTGTCCATAGTTGAAATAAGCTGAAGCGTCCAGTTCATTTTCTTTTTAACCTCTGGCTTCAACGTTTTGAAGAAGTCAAGATAAAAGTTTTTGTAGTAGAATATTTCTCTGATGAATTTTTCTGGCACCTATCAAAGTTAGCTAATAAGGTAACAAATTGCAAAAAGAAAAACAGGTTGTAGGTATGATCAGAACTTTTTCGAGGTTGAGTAAAAATTAATGCTTCACCCTTATGGTCACTACGTTTCTGAATATTGAAAAAAAATTATGTGTATCCTCATAGGTGCACGTTCCCGTTAAAACGAAATCTAGATTTGGAATTGGATCGAATTCCCCCTTTCGCAAAGGGGGCAAGAGCCTGTCCCGAATATCGGGAGGGATTTTAGGAAGCAAATCAGTTTCAAATTTGGCTACGTGAATGTAATCGGATACACATAAAAAAATTATGAGGGGCAGAGTTCAGATTTGAGATTTCATACTTAAGCCTTTCCTTTTTGCTTTCTCCCATTCCCCTGCCTTATTTGCAGTTGTGAATAACCAATGGATCTCAGCAAAGGCATTTCTTCGATTCTTAACTCTTCAAAAAGTCTGGAATTATGCGCTTTTATGGATTTCATTCCAGATTTCCAGACTGGTCGGCAAGCCAGTTCTTTGGGGAAATCCCACTACGCTTTCGATCGAACCGACTACGAGCTGCAATCTTCGCTGTCCTGAATGTCCATCAGGCCTGCGATCTTTCACCCGACCGACGGGAATGCTGGAAGATCAGCTTTTTGAAAAAGTAATTGAGCAAGTCAAAAGCCATTTGACTTGGCTCCATCTCTATTTTCAAGGGGAGCCTTTTTTGAATCAAAGATTTTTGGAAATGGTGCGCTATGCGGATCAACAAGGGATTTTCACTTCGACGTCCACAAATGCTCACTACCTGAGAGAAAAGCAAGTGGAAGAAGTACTCCGAAGCGGACTAAAGCAGCTTATCGTGTCGATGGACGGCATTACGCAGGAAGTATATGAAGATTATCGGATTGGAGGTTCGATAGCTAAAGTCAAGAAGGGCTTGAATTTGCTTTTGACCGAGCGAAAAAATGCGAAGCAAGATTTTCCAAGAGTGATTCTCCAATTTTTGGTCACCGGAAAAAATGAGCATCAAATTCCTGCACTGAAAACTTGGGCCAAAGAAATGGGTGTAGATGAGCTCCAACTCAAAACCACTCAGATTTATGATTTTCGAAATGGCTCTGACTTGATCCCTTCCGATCTGGGCTATTCACGCTATATCCCTGCAGGAAATGGCCAATGGAAAATCAAGAAGAAAATCGAAAACAAATGCTGGCGGATGTGGCAAGGAGCCGTGGTCACTTGGGATGGAAAAGTGGTCCCGTGTTGCTTTGACAAAGACGCCAAACATGTGATGGGCGAATTGAAAGCAAATTCTATGGAGACCATCTGGCGGTCTGTTGCATATTTGGATTTCCGTAGGACGCTGCTTGCAGATCGGACACAGATCGAGATCTGTAAAAACTGTACAGAGTAAAAAAGACTAATTTTTTCCGATTGCTTTTCTTTCAAAAAACACCTTTCCAACGCTACGAATATGCTCCTTTAGTTCTTGATTAGTAATGGTTGGAAATAGTACCAAATCAATTTTCCAAGGAAGAATCAAGTCATCCAGAGCTGTCTCCATTTTAAAAAGTGCTTTCAAATCAAGCTTTTCCCCAAAAAGGACTAAATCTATATCCGAGCCATTTCTAAAATTTCCTTTTGCCCGAGGGCCAAAGAGCACCGCTTTTGAGATTTCAGGCTTTTGTTCCAGAACCCCAATTATTTTCTTGACCGCACGCTCACTTAATCCATACATATTAATCAGGAGTTAGGCGCTAGTTTCTTTTCCATAGTTGCTTAGAAAGCCGGATAATAATCTTCCAAAATAAGCTCGAAGATTTTGTCAGCGATTTCTTCATTATAAGTATGGTATGATTTTTTCCGACATTAAACCCGGAATATGCATTAGAATTCCTGTTCCGAGCTAAAACTACTTCAAAATCAACCGTTTCACTGCATTTAATTCATTCGCCAGAGCGGTGCTATACCTCATTCATTAAATGCTTGATTTTCTTGCATTTTTAGCTCTCAATACGGACTCTAATACAAAGTCCGGGTTGGATCATGTCCATACAGACTTCTCCATCTT
>JBBQDY010000355.1:0-3776 GCA_038320155.1 Cytophagales bacterium | reverse complement strand
TACCCTGTCCCACCACACAAACAAGCTGCATATAAAGAATTGAATGAAATGGAATTTCCAATTTCTGAAAAACTTTCCAGAGAAGTATTAAGCCTCCCTATAAGCCCGGTAATGACTGAAGAGGAATATAGAAAGGTAGTTGAAACAATAAACAGCTACCCAAATTAAAGGAGTAGCTCTTTTATTTTATCAACCACCAGTTCAAGTTCTAAATCGGCTAGATTAGAGCCACTTGGAAGGCAAAGACCCAATTCAAAGATTTGAGCAGCAACATTCTCTCCTACAAACGGGAAATTTTGGAAAACTGGCTGTAAATGCATCGGTTTCCATATAGGTCTGCTTTCTATATTTTCTTCCTCAAGAGCCAGGCGAACTTTCTCTCGGTCTAGCTTATTTTCGCCCTGAAGTATGAGTACAGTCGAAAGCCAACGATTGGAAAAATATCCATCTGGCTCAGCTAGAAATTTGATATCCAGTATCTCTTTTAAATTTTCTTTATAAAAATCATAATTATTTCGGCGGGCCGAGACCCTCTTTGGAAGCTCTTCTACCTGCCCAATGCCAATAGCTGCCGAAACATTGCTCAAACGATAATTATAACCGATTTCTTTATGTTCATAATGTGGCGCTTCTTCCCTAGCCTGAGTAGCTAAAAACTTTGCTTTTCGGACAAATTCCAAATTTTTACTTGTCAAAGCCCCGCCCCCACTTGTGGTGATGATTTTATTTCCATTGAATGAAAACACGCCCAGATCCCCAAAACTCCCACAAGATTGCTTATTGAGTGTTGATCCCAAGGCTTCCGCTGCATCTTCTATAATAGGAATACCATATTTTTCTGCCACTCTTATTATTTCAGGCATATTTGCAGGCATTCCATATAAATGAACTGGAATTATAGCTTTTGGCAATTGTGCTTTTCCACTGTAAAATTCTGACTTTGCTGTTTTAAACTGCCCTTTCAAACAATTCTCAATTGCTTCCTCCAAAAATTTTGGACACATATTCCAAGTCTCTTCCTCACTATCTACAAATACCGGAATTGCTCCTTGATATCGGATTGGATTTGCAGACGCTGCGAAAGTTAGAGACTGACAAATGACGTAATCGCCTGGTCCTACTCCCAATAAAATCAGAGCCAAATGAAGCGCAGCTGTACCCGAGGTGAGTGCAGCAACAGGTTGATTATTTGCGTAATTGGATAAACTTTCTTCGAATCTGGATATATGTGGTCCTACAGGAGCTATCCAATTCGTATCGAAAGCTTCTTTTACATATTTAAATTCATTCTCTCCAAGATGAGGAGAAGAAAGCCAGATCTTTGGCTTCTGGTCTTTCATAGTTTATTTCCTTTGAATTTTTGAACTGTAAATGAATTGGAAGAAGATGCTCCTTCCCTTTGGAAAACCTTTAAGAACGTTAAAAGGAGAATTCTGAAATCTAAAATAAAGGTTAGATTGTCCACATAATACACGTCCATCTCGAATCTTTTTTGCCATTCCAATAGATTTCTCCCATTTACCTGAGATAGTCCGGTGATCCCTGGTCTTACCAAATGTCTTCTAAATTGCTCCTTTGAATAGAGGCTTAAGTATTCAATTAATAAAGGTCTTGGACCAATTAAACTCATCTTCCCTGACAAAACATTAATTAACTGAGGAATTTCATCTAAAGAGGTTTGCCTCAAGAATTTACCCAAACGGGTAGTCCTTTCATGATCTGGCAAAAGATCACCTTTTTGGTCCACCAGATCATTCATTGTTTTAAACTTTATTACGTTGAAAATTAACGCATTCTGTCCAGGTCGCTCCTGAAAATAAAAAGGTCGTCCATTATTTTGGAACCAAAGAATTAGCGTGATAATTATGAAAATAGGGAATAGGATAATGATAGCCACCAGTGCAACTACAATATCTAATAGCCTTTTTATACCCTTCTTATAAATCATACTTAACTCAAAAGTTTTTCGGTGATTAGTTGAAGGTATTTGGATGATAAGATTTCCCGATCAAAATTATCTTTTACATATTCATATCCATTTTGACCCTCACGAATTTTTTTCTCAGGATCACCTAGGTAATTATGGATTACTTCCTTGAAATGAAATTCGTTCTCAGGTTCCACATACGATCCACTGTTTGACTCTTCCACCAGATCTCTACTTACCCCATCAATTGCCATCAAGACAGGTTTTTTACAGGACATATAGTCAAATGTCTTATTTGAATAGATGGTTTTGAAGGTATCCACTTTCTTTAAAATACTTGCTCCCATGTCAGAAGCTAGGATATATTGAAAGATCTCATTTTTGGGGACCGGATCTAGAAATATTACATTTTCGATCATACGTCGCTCTTTCTCTTCAAGTAAATAGGGTTTAGTCATTCCTGATCCTATCAATACAAATAGAACATTGGTGTCTTTTAACTGTTCCGAAGCGTCTAATACTTGAATAAGGTGATTGGCTACCCCATGAGCACCAACATAAAGAATGATGAATTTATCCTCCCAGCCCAGTTGTTTCCTGAAACTATGGGCATCAAATGTTCTTAACAATTCTTCTGATATCCTAAAATCAGCCCCATTAGGGACGAAAATCACTTTATCTGGATTAATCCCCTTTTCCTTAACGAGAATTTTTTTGAACGCTGGAGTTAAAACGTTGATCAGATCAGCCTTTTTGTAAATGAATTTTTCAAGACCAAATGCCAGCTTAATTAATAACTTATTTTGTAAAACATCAGTATCGATCGCTGATTCCGGCCATAGATCCCGTACCTCGAAAACGAATGGTATTTTTTTAAATCTGCTGATGATGTAGCCACTAATTCCAATAAACAAGGGTGGAGAGGTAACAAGAATGAAATCGTATTTTCCTTTTGCCAAAAATAATCCTGCGTAAAGCGACGAAAACATGAATGAGAAATATCCCCATAGTCTTCCTAGAAAACTGGAATTATAGGATTCTGAAACGTGCGTCCTGATTACATCAATTTCCCCTTGTTTTTTCCGCTTATAAAATTTGCCTTTATAGTCCTTTCTCTTTTCACTTCCATTATAGTGGACCATACCTGCAACCACAGTTACCTGATTTCCGGATCGAATCCAGTTTGCAGCCATTTCATTAAAACGGGAACCTCCATGATCATTTTCCTCTAAAAAGTACTGATGTATGAGTAAAATATTCATTTGTATTTATAATCGAACGTAGTTTGGATTTTAGTCGAGCTAAAAGGAATTAAAAGTCTATCTACTTCGGAAAATGCACCATAGTGTTCACTAAAATACCCCTGTTCAAATTTTCCTTTTTTGGAATAATTCTCAGAATCTGACAAAACGTCTAATTTGTCGAAATCATCCGAATTCCAAATTTGATATGCCTTCACATTATCAGGAACATTTAGCAATTGATCACTTATGGTCCAGTGATATTCCTTTTTTCTTTTTACTATTTTTCTTAAGTGGACGCAATTTCCAAAAAGAAATCTGAATGCCGAAATTTTACCCTGAAATTCCCAATAATCTTCTTCTTCAGTAATTGAAGCTTGCAAGCATTGGGTCCAGTAAAACCAGATAAATCTACTCCCTTTAAGCATTTGGCTTTTCCGCTCCAAACTCACCGTATTGTGACCTATGGTGCCCTCAAAGTTTTCTTTCAACTCAGGATCACAATTGTATTTGTAGGTTCCAGAGTCTAAAAGGATATTTTTCCCGTTCACCCAAACATCCAGATGAAGATTATCCGCCTGTTGAGGTCTGTCTTTGTGACTCCCGCA
>JBBQDY010000354.1:0-3800 GCA_038320155.1 Cytophagales bacterium | reverse complement strand
GCATCCTATTTATTTGGTGCAATAGAAAGCATTCTTCTTCTGATTTTCAAATTTTACTAGCAACTTGGAGTGACTTGTCAATCCATCTCAATAGTATGATGCATGAGTAAGAAAATTCAATTAGCAGAGGGGAGCTTAGTCCGAAGTCTCTTCACCTTAGCTTGGCCGATAATTATGGCCAATATCCTCCAGACTGCTTATCAGTTGATTGATACTTTTTGGCTGGGACGATTGGGTGCTAATGCAGTTGCTGCCGTAAGCATAAGCTTCCCTATTTTGTTTTTGGTACTCTCGCTAGGTGCTGGATTGACTCTCGCTGGAACTGTGATCGTGTCCCAGTACAAAGGTGCAAATGATCGGAAAATGATAGATTTCACTGCTTCCCAAACGGTCGTTATCGTCTTTTTAATTTCAATTCTTCTGGCTTTTCTGGGCTACGTAGTTGCTTCCCCTTTAATGAATTTGGTCGGGGCAGGGCCTGAGATCTTAAATGATTCGGTCACTTATTTTCAAGTCTCTTCCTTTGGGTTTGTTTTTCTCTTTATGTTTTTTGTTTTCCAATCCCTAATGAGGGGAATTGGCAATGTGCTATTGCCGATGTATATAGTTTTAGGCACTGTACTTTTAAACTTAGTGCTGGATCCTTTATTTATTTTTGGATATGGAAGTATTGAAGGATATGGTGTGGCTGGTGCTGCCATAGCAAGCATCATCACGCAGGGTTTATCAGCAGCAGCTGGTCTCTACATACTTTTCAGAGGAAAGCAGGGAATTAAAATAAAGTTGAGCTGCATGAAACTTGAGCTTCGCTGGGTCAAGCGAATGTTTGAATTGGGAATTCCGGCTAGTTTGGAACAATCTTCAAGAGCAGCGGCCATGACGGTGATGGTGATGCTAGTGACTAGCTATGGAAGTGAGGTAGTGGCTGCGTATGGAATAGGAGCAAGGATTCTGAGCTTGGTAATTGTCCCATCCATCGGTATGGGCATTGCTACTACCACCCTGGTAGGCCAAAGTATAGGTGCAGGCCAAATCAAACGAGCAGAAAAAATTGGTGATTTAAGTACCAAGATTGCCTTTTTTGGGCTTACAGGAATTGGATTACTATTGTTTCTATTTGCAGAAACCCTGACAGCTTTCTTTGTGCCAAATGACCCCCAAGTCATCAAAGACGGTGCAAAGTTCATTAGAATTATGAGTTTGAGCTTTGGGCTATTGGGAGTACAGCAAGTGCTGAATGGCGTATTTAATGGAAGTCGCTTTACTCAGGCTTCCATGCTTATTTCTATCTTTAGCCTTTGGGTAGTTCGCTTCCCTCTGGCTTTCATTCTTTCAACCAAGACGGTACTTAGCTTTGAGGGTATTTGGTGGGCATTCCCAATTTCTAATTTGATCGCTGCTTTGGTCGCATTTTCCTATTATAAGACAGGTTATTGGAAAATCCGAACCTTTAGAAATAGAAATGAGTGGTTAGAGTCAGGATTGGGATAAAGCCAAAAATCAAAATCTAATTCATTGATATGAAAATACACTATTGCGCAGATTATTCGGAGATGTCGCTGCTCGGCGCTAAACTAGTTCATCGTGAAATTGAGACCACCCCGGACTTGCTTTTTTGTGCAGCAAGTGGGAATTCTCCTGCTGGATTGTACGAGTTGATGGCGAGAAAGCATCAAAAATCCCGTGATTTTTTTGACTGGATGAAGGTGATTAAGCTGGATGAATGGGTTGGGCTGGACAGCGAGTCAACTTTTACATCCGAATATGACATTCAGGAAAAACTGCTCGATAGGCTGGGAATCGAAGACGATCGATACATTTCATTTGAAGTCGAGGCACACGACCCTATTTCTGAATGCAAGCGAATCCAGCAGGAATTAGACGAATCCGATGGAATAGACATTTGCATTCTGGGCATTGGAATCAATGGACATATTGCATTAAATGAACCTGCTGAATTCCTTCAGGCAAATTGCCACGTAGCCAAACTGCATCCGGTAACCTTGGGAAGCGGTATGATTGAGAAAGTAGGTGTTCCTTTGACACAGGGGATGACTTTGGGTATTGGAAATATTATGGCTTCGAAAATGGTGGTTCTCTTTATCACAGGGAAGGGCAAAAAACCAGCCTTGGATCTACTTTTGGAAGGGAAAATAAGAACAGATTTGCCAGCTTCATTTTTATGGCTTCATCCAAATGCTCATGTCATAGTGGATAAGAAATCTATGGGATGAGCAAAGTAGAATGTCTGAAAGTAAAGGGTGGAAAAGCGACAAAAAGTGTGTCTCACGAATTTGGTAACTCTTTTTTAACTCAGACAGTTTTTCGATAAAATGTGTATTCTTCTAGGTGCACGTACGGTCAAAAACGAAATCTTGATTTGGAATTGGATCGAATTTCCCCTTTCTCAAAGGCGGCAAGAGCCTGTCCCGAATATCGGGAGGGATTTTAGGAAGCAATTCAGTTTTAAATTTGGTTACGTGTAACAAAGCGGATACACATATTCGATAATCGGGAATTTCCCGTTCTTTCTGTCCTCAAAATTTTTCCAATCATAAATGACTTTGCAATTAATCAAAGATGCAATCCTTGGCAAGGAGCAAGATTTTACCCGGCTTTCCTTAAAAACAGCCATCGTGATTTTGGCTATTCCCATGATCTTGGAGATGATGATGGAGTCCCTTTTTGCAGTAGTCGATATCTTCTTTGTTGCCAAACTAGGTGAGCATGCTATTGCCACGGTAGGTTTGACTGAATCCGTTGTAGTCTTGGTCTATGCTGTTGGATTCGGGATTAGTATGGCTGCGACGGCCTTGATATCCAGAAGATTTGGTGAAAAACAGTATGCGGAAGCCGGTTCGGCCGCTTTTCAATTGTTGATTGTCGGAGGAGCAATTTCAGTGATATTGGGTGTACTCGGATGGATCTTTGCTGGTGATATTCTTGGTTTGATGGGTGCCGAACCCGCAGTTGTGGCTTCAGGAGTGATGTATTCACGAATTATTTTTGCGGGCAATACGGCGATCATGTTGTTGTTTCTGATCAATGGAGCTTTTCGCGGGGCGGGGCAAGCTCATCATGCCATGCGCTCACTTTGGATAGCGAATGGCTTAAATATTTTCTTAGATCCTTTATTCATTTTTGGCATTGGAAGCTGGTCAGGCTGGGGTTTGGAAGGTGCCGCTATCGCTACCACATTTGGCCGTTCAGTCGGAGTAGTCTATCAATTGTATCATTTATTTAATGGAAAGCACAGACTCAAGATACTTAAGGAAAATATTGAAATCAGCTGGGATATCATCAAGAAAATCATGAGCATTTCAATCGGAGGGATGGGACAGTTCTTGATTGATTCGGTCGCTTGGATTGCCTTGACTCGAATGAATGCTGAGTTTGGATCGACTGCTTTGGCTGGTTACACCATTGCCTTTAGGATTTTGATTTTCACCATTTTGCCTGCGTGGGGTTTGTCTGGTGCTGCGGCAACTTTGGTAGGACAAAATTTGGGCGCAAATCAGCCACAGCGTGCAGCCGATGCAGTTTGGCTTACCACACAATATACTGTGATTTTTATGGCTTCGGTGACTGGAATCTATCTGCTTTTTGCCTCTTCATTGGCAGGGATTTTTACAGATATCCCGGAGATTCAAGCCATTGCTGCACAAGGATTGCAGGTGATTGCACTTGGCTATGTGTTCTTTGCTATTGGAATGGTGCTTACTCAGGCTTTCAATGGAGCGGGTGATACGAAGACGCCTGCTTGGATTAATATCGGCGTACTTTGGTTTATGGAAATTCCA
>JBBQDY010000353.1:0-3834 GCA_038320155.1 Cytophagales bacterium | reverse complement strand
CGGAATAGCGATATTAATTGCTGCTATGGGCTTATTTGCATTGGCTGCTTTGAGCATCAGCGGTCGGACAAAAGAGATTGGAATCCGAAAGGTGCTCGGAGCTTCAAGTTTGAGTATCAGTTGGATGTTCAACAAAGAATTCCTCTTCATCACACTGGTTGGAGTGGTGGTTGCTTTGCCTTTGAGTTGGTACCTGATGCAAGTTTGGATTTCGCAGTTTGCGGTAAAGGAATGGCCATCATGGATCAGTTTTGCGATGCTGGCTATAGGAGGTATTGGGTTTACACTGTTGATCGTGTCCGCCCAATCCTTTCGAGCTACGCAGATGAATCCGGTGAAGACGCTGAAGGATGAGTAGGGCTAGAAGTGAGAAAGATGAAGTGTAGAAAGCTGAAATGATGACCGATGACGGATGTACGATGCTGCAATTCCCCCTTGGAAGCCAATGCTGATCTGGAATAGAATCATTGTCAAAGGGGGTAGGGGGATTTGTCTACAAAATCAAAAGTGAGAAAGCTGAAAAGCAATTTTGGGAGCTTTGAAGTCATTGTGGGACAGGGGATGTCATTGCGAGACTTGAAAAGAAATATTGAATTGAGGTGGATCTCTGCCAGGTTGAAGCAATCTTATCGGTTGGAAGCAGATTGCCTGCCCTCCGGGAGGCGGGCTTCGGATTTGAAGCAGTCTAGTAAGTATTGAGTGTATAGATAAATCCTCGCAATGATGTAGATGAACGGCAATGACGAAAAAGCCTGCGCAATGACGAAAAGTAATGATAATCCAAACCAATAACCCACAGAAGGACAACCTATAAAACCATGTTCAAAAACTACCTGAAAATCGCCTTTAGAAATATTAGAAGAAACAAGCTTCGGTCAGGAATCCATATCCTTGGACTGTCGCTTGGGATTTCAATCTGCTTTTTGATATTTAATTTGGTTACTCATTCCCATAGTTTTGACCGTTTTCATCCGGATGTGGAGCGGATCTACCGCATCAACACCTTGACCGATTGGGGAGCCGAGGGTTCATTTCCCAATTCTGGAACGCCCGGGCCTTTGGGTGAAGTGATAGATACAGAAATCACGGGAGTGGAGCAGAAAGGAAGGCTTTATACGCTCTACAATACCTTGGTGGCGGATCCCCAAAGCAATCGGACATTCGGAAGATCTAATATGGTAACTTTTGCTGACCCTGGGTTTTTTCAGGTTTTCCCTAGAAAATGGTTAGCGGGGAATTCGGAAAGGTCTATGATTGAACCAAATTCAGTGGTAATCTCTGAGGCAAGTCTACATAAGTATTTTCCCGGTTCGAAAGCAAATGAAGTTCTGGGAATGGAAATAGTTTATGTCGATTCGGATTCAATACAAGCCAAGATCACTGGCGTGATTGCTGACTATACTGAGCACACCGATTTCATCTTTCAGGACTTTATCTCTCTCAGCTCTATCCAATCGCAAGAACAAAAAGAATGGTATGGCCTTCATGATTGGACTACAGTCAACTCAGGGTCTCAGCTTTTTGTCAAAACAGTGGAGGGGGTAACAGGGGAGAACCTTCAGGAGCTTTTGCCAGCTTTGGCCGAAAAGCACTTAAAAGAGGAGGATTACACCACAAACTTTATTGCTGAGCCGGTGACAGAAATGCACTTTTCTCCAAACTATGCCAATGATCATGTTTCCAAAGTGTTTTTAAATGGATTGATCTTGATCGGCTTGATTATTTTGGTTCTGGCTAGTTTGAATTTTATCAATCTTGAAACTGCCCAAGCTGTCAATCGGGCCAAGGAAGTCGGCATCCGAAAAACAATCGGTGGGAGCCGAGGTGAGTTGATAGCGCAGTTTTTGACTGAGACTTTTCTCCTGGTATTGATCAGCACCATTTTGGCAATTGTAAGTGTCGAAGGAATCAGAATCGCATTTGCCAACTATTTGCCACCCGATTTTACCTTGGATTACCTTTCCAATTCAAATTTGATTTTCTATCTGGCTTTTCCTGCGACCGTTACTTTTCTGACTGGACTCTATCCTTCGCTTATCCTTTCAGGATATCAAGCACAGCGGGCGCTGAAAGGTGATTTTGCTAAGTTCGGCGGCTTTTCGATGGGTACTTTCCTTCGGAAAAATCTAACCATACTTCAATTTTCTTCTTCCATTGCCTTTATTATTTTGGTTTTGGTGCTGAATGCCCAGTTGAAATTTGTCACCAGTCAGCCCTTAGGTTTTGAGAAAGATGCAGTGCTTTATGCCTCTGTGCCTTTTATGTCAGATCCGGATAAAATGTTTCGACTTCAAGATCGACTCAATCAGGAATCTATGGTGGCCAGCAGTAGTTTGAGCGGAAGTCTGGTTTCTTCAACTAGCCTTTGGACTTCGGATGCCTATATCCCCGTGGATACAACGGAGAAGCAGATTTTTATCCAGGTTATGAATATAGACTCGGCTTTTGTGAAAGTGAATGGGATTCCACTTTTGGCAGGAACAGCCGCGCTCAAAGGAGAAAATGAAATCTTGGTCAATGAGAATTTCATCAAAGAAGCTGGCCTCTTGTCTAATGAGGAAGCAATAGGTTTGGAAATCAGGCATAGCGAGCAGCAGATGAAAATCGTTGGCGTGATCGGAAACTTTCACTCCCGTACGCTTCGGGAAGAAATCAAGCCGATGCTGATGAAGCAAAATTCGACCTATTTCCAAACTATTAGTGTGAAGCTTACTTCGGATCAGAATCTGGCAGAAGCCAAGCAAAACCTAGAGGATGTATATCGTTCGATCTACCCAGAGGAAGAAGCTTCGTTCAGCTTCTTGGATGCTGAGATTGATCGCTTTTACCAAGAAGATGTGAAAATCCGGAACGTGCTTGGCTTTGCCTGTGGACTGGCAATTCTGATATCATGCATGGGTTTATTTGGACTTTCTTCCTTTACCATTGCCCAGCGAACCAAAGAAATCAGCATCCGAAAAGTGCTTGGAGCCAGCCTCCAGCAGATCTTATTTTTGATCTCAAAAGAGTACGTGGTTTTGGTGGGCGTTTCCTTTTTGTTGGCTGTCTATCCAGCGTATTATTTTTTGAGTGATTGGCTCAATGGCTTCAATACTCGGATTGAGATGCCTTATGTAATTTTTATTGCAGCAGGAATCGGGGTAATGGCGATTTGTCTGATTATCGTAGGGATCCACTCCTATGTGGCTTCGCAAAGAAATCCGGCGAAGGTGCTGAAAAGTGAGTAGGTCGGAAAGTCAGAAAGCTGAAGTGAGAAATCTGAAAGGTTGTTTGATGACCGGTGTCGGGTGTTTGATGACCGGTGTCGGATGTTCGATGACCGATGTTGGTGTCGGGGTACTTGTTGTTTGATGTCCGTTGACCAATGTCGGGTGTTTGATGAAAGGGTTTTCGGTTTTGTGAGCATAGCAAGAGTGCTACAATCTGTTGCAAGACTCGTTAGAGATTGTTTTACGAGGAATGGGTTGATTCTTTAGGTTGACTATTGATGTCATTTGCAGACTCGAAATCGGTGACATAGTCTTAGAATGGAGTAGGCTCTGATGCAAAGAAAGAAAAGATGTGGCATTCAGAAATCTAAACTTCTTTTCCTAAAAAATCCGCAAACTCCCATCCGTGTAAATAAATTTTTTAAACAAGTTTTCAGGTGTAAAATTAGGCTGAAATAGTATCTTGCAAGCAGTAGCGCTTATCCTCTGGCACCTAATTTCTCCCATTTTCATTATGAAAAAAGTAATCGTATTCCTCTTTTTATCACTGTTTACTTTTAGCTCTCATTCTATGTTTGCTCAAAAGGCTCCTAAAGAGAAAAGATTTGTTTCTCTTTTTAATGGG
>JBBQDY010000352.1:0-3843 GCA_038320155.1 Cytophagales bacterium | reverse complement strand
GATTTGGGTAATTCAGGGTCAGTTCTCTAGAAAACAAGTGCTGACCCTGAAAGAATTTTAAGATTAATAACCTGGATTATTTGGTGCCAAATTCGGATTTATGATCAATTCTGAATTTGGTAGCGGAAATAAGTAATCTCGTGAAGGGTCAAAATTCGTTCTAGGCTCAAGACTGTTGGGTCCTCGGAAAACGCTTTCTCCAAGTTTTCTACGCTTGATATCATACCATCTCTTCCATTCGAAAGCGAGTTCCAATCGACGATCATCCATGGTCAAGTCAATTAACTGAGCTTTGGTCAGACCAGTCGCAACATCTTCAGGAAAATTCGTCATCCTTCCGCCCCAATTTCTGGCACGCTCACGAACTTGATTTAGATACCCAGCTGTTTCTGTGGCAGGTTTGCTGAGTTCTGCCGAAGCTTCAGCGGCAATCAATAACACCTCTGCATAGCGCATATCGATGTAGTTGTGATCAGAAAATCTACCGCCAGCATTTGAATTGCCAGGAGATTGAGTCCACTTATAGATGTGAGGTCTAGGAGTTGTGAATTGTGGGAAGGTTCTAACCACACCATTGAAAACAATGGTGTCGACCAAGCTTACTTCTTTGCGATAATCTCTGTTGTCCCAAGTTTGATAGACCTTAAGTGAAGGTACGCTCACACCAAAAGTTCCCGGCTGAAAGTTGATCACACCAGTCATATTTGGAATCAAATCATCATTTTGGGATCCAACATTGATCTGACCCAAAAAGTCTAGCGCAAAAATGGTCTCTTTCACGTTGTCAGCATTTGATGCGATCCAAAGATTCCTGAAATCAGATTCCAGTTTATAACCAAATTTGTCTTTGTTGTCAATTACAAACTTTGCCTCGTCGTAGGCCTTTTGATAATTGCCTTGAGTCAAATACACCGAAGCTAAATAAGAGGCCGCTGTTCCGGCAGTTGGTCTGGTCCGCACGTCATTTGGTTGTTTGCTAGGAAGCCATTGCTTCGCAAATTCCAGATCAGCGATAATTCCCGCATAGATTTCAGCTTCTGATGACTTGGAGATATTTTTCAATGCTGTGGGATCGCTTACCGCAAAATTGATGTAAGGAAGTTCTCCAAATACTCGTACTAAGTGGAAATAGCTAAATGCTCTGACAAATTTTGCTTCAGCGATTAACGGGTTGATTTCTTCGGCTTTTAAGCCAAGGGTCTCGCCGCCACTTTCTGCTGCATTTGCAGCATTGATTACTTGAAACCAAACTGGCCAGAATCTACTCACCATCCCGTTATTTGAATCCATATTGAAATCGTTCACCTGGATTCGTTCTGCGGAAGTGGCTCGGTTGCCGATATCTACCATATCACTTCGAAGCATCAACGCTGAATTAAACTGTCTTCCAAAAAGAGATTCGGAGGCAAGCACGCCATAGCTACCAAGTACGGCTGTTTCTACATCCTTCGGAGTATTGAAGAAGGTCTCAGGCGCGAAGACTCCGACTGGTTTTTCTTCCAAATCTGCACAGCCAAACGAAAATAAGGCTAGCCCCAGACCCAGAATTATATTTTTTGAGTTTTTCATGTTTTCTGTTTTTAAAAGGTGATGTTCATACCTACTGTGAACGATTTCGCATTCGGGTAACTCGCGTAATCCAGTCCGAGATTTCTGTTGGAATTGGTCGCTCCTGAAGAGGAATAGTTTACTTCTGGATCGAATCCTCGGTAATCAGAGAATGTAAGAATGTTCTGAGCACTGACATACAATCTAAGTCTGCTGATTGAAATTTTCTCGGTCATTTCTCTCGGGAAATTATAGCCCAAGGCAATGTTTTTCAACCTTACGTAACTGCCATCAAATACCCATCTGCTGCTTACCCGTTGAGTTCTGTTAAGGGTACGAGAAGGTACATTCGTGTCTGTGTTCGTTGGAGTCCAGCGATTCAAAGCCTCAGTTGTAGAATTGATCGATCCAGAAAGGGTCTCAAGTTCCAATAGTGTGTAGCTCAAAATTTTGTTTCCTTGTGAGCCTTGGAAGAAAATGTTCAAGTCAAAACCCTTGTAGCTAAAGTCATTGTTCAAGCCCCAGATAAATTTAGCTTGTCCGTTTCCGATGATTGTTCGGTCGTCTGCATTCAGTCTGCCATCAGGGTTTCCGGTAAGTTTTCCGTTGGCATCTTTTTCTCCGTCGATATCACGAAACTTCTCACCACCGGCTACTTGCTCAAAACCCCCACCTGGAAGGAAGTTGTCCCCGTTTTGATATACTCCGTCATAAATCCAGCCAAAGAAACTGCCTACCGGCTCACCTACTCGAAGGATTTGAGTTTGTCCCAAGCCAATCAAATGGCCCGGTCCAGAACCGTAAAGGATGTCATTTCCGTCTGGAAGTTCTAATACCTTATTTCTGTTGGTAGAAATGTTAAAGCCTGTTCTCCAATCGAATTCTCCAGTGGTATTTACTGTATTCAAGCTTAGTTCAATTCCCTTATTTTCTACTTTTCCAATGTTTTGCAATTGGCTGGAAAATCCAGAGTAGGATGGAAGTGGTACTGAGAATAATAAATCAGAGGTTACACTTCTGTAATAATCCATTGTCAAATTGATTCGGTTTTCAAAGAATCCGATATCCACACCAAAGTCTAATTGTCTGGTGGTCTCCCAAGTAAGGTCGTCATTTGCCACCGTGGTAGGACGAACTGCGTTTACTGGGACTCCATTGATTACTGTAAACACATTTGAGAATCTAGCCAAGGTTTGATAAGGAGAAATTGCCTGATTACCGGTAAGTCCATAACTCACTCTCCATTTGAAATCGGAGAATAAACTGGATTCTTGTAAGAACTTCTCATCCTTCATATTCCAAGCAAAAGCACCTGATGGGAAGAATGCCCACTTGTTGTTCTTACTGAAATTTGATGAACCATCATATCTCGCATTGAAAGTGAACAGATACTTGCTGTTGAATGAGTAATTGATTCGGGAGTAAACCGAAGCAATCTGCACCTCAGAGAATCCAGAGTTTGGAATCTGAGGTACTGACCCTCCTTCTAAATTCCAGAATGAAACCGAATTGGTGATGAAAGACTGGCTTCTTGCCAGCCAGTTGGTATTTTGAGACTTTTGGATAGAATAGCCCCCAAGTATCGAAAAGTTGTGTTTTTGTGCAAAGATCTTGGTATAAGTTAAGTAGTTCTCATTGATGATATCTGTGTTTTTGTAGGAACTAATACTTGCTTCACCACCGGTGTTTTTACCTTGATTTAGGGTCGTAGGGATGAATATTCCTCGTCTACCATTATCCGTTTTCGCGCCTAAAGTGGTTTTGAAAGTTAGATTTTTGGTGATATCAAAATTCACAAAAATGTTTGCTTGAAGTAAATCAGCTACGTTTTCATCTTCTCGTTGAGAAGCTACCGCAAAAGGGTTATCGATTGGATCTCCAATCTTAGCGATCGTGAAAGAGCCATCTGGATTGGTTACCGGAAGATCCGGCATGAATCGAAGGGAAGAACCTACCACGCCCGCACTGTTTGCTCCACCGGAACCTTCCTGAGTCACTACGCCATCTCTGCCTTCTCTTCTTGCAAATAGATTCAGTCCTATGGTAATCTTGTCCGAAGCGCTAAAATTCAGATTACTGGTGAGTGAATATCGCTCAAATCCAGAGTTGATGATCACACCCTTCTGGTCAAAATAGGCTCCAGACACATAGTAATTCATCTTTTCGGTACCGCCTGATACTGATAATTGGTAGTTTTGTATCCCTCCGGTTCGGAAGATTTCATCCTGCCAATTCGTATCTGCACCACTCGAAGTATAATTTGGAAGTACTTCTTGTGTATAATCGAGAAACTGA
>JBBQDY010000351.1:0-3848 GCA_038320155.1 Cytophagales bacterium | reverse complement strand
AATGCAAAGATTCCCCCTATGGCTGAAAGTGGGATTGCTGTGAATATCAGGATGCTTTGCTTGATAGATCCAAAAGTGAAAAACAGCAAAACAAAAATCAGTAAAAGTGCAAGAGGAACTGCTATACCCAGCCGCGCCCGGGCTTCTACCAGATTTTCAAATTGCCCTCCGTAAGTCACCGAATAGCCCGGCTCAAATGTCACCGAACTGGCAATCTTAGCTTCTATCTCATTTACTATACTTTCTACATCCCTATTTCTGGCATTAAAGGCGACCACAATTCTTCTTTGAGTATCGTCACGCTGAATCTGATAGGGACCTTCTTTTACTGATACATCTGCCACCTGATAAAGCGGTATCTGATCCCCATTTGACCGTGCTATATACAAGTTCTGAACGTCTTCCAACTCATTCCTTTTGGACTGAGCTAATCTGACTACCAAATCAAACCGCTTTTCCCCTTCGTACACTTTTCCGGCTGATGCTCCTGCAAATGCAGCTTGAACGGACTGATTTACTTCCTTGATACTAAGACCAAATTTCGCCAATTGAGACCGGTTATAATCAATGACAATTTGCGGTATTCCTGTAACCTCTTCCACGTAGATATCCTCGGCACCTTCAACGCCACTTGCAATCTGTCCAATTTGATTTGCATATTCAGAGAGTCGATTTAGATCCTCTCCATATATTTTGATCGCCACATCTTGACGGACTCCTGACATTAATTCATTGAATCGCATTTGAATAGGCTGCTGAAACCCAAAGTTCACACCTGGCAATACTGATAAAGCTTCGGACATTTTATTTGCCAACTCTTCCCTGTTGGTGGCTGAGGTCCATTCACTTTTGTCCTTTAGGATAATCATCAGATCAGCACCTTCAACAGGCATGGGGTCAGTTGGTATTTCTCCGGATCCAATTTTGGAGACTACTTTTATCACTTCTGGAAATTCCTTCAAAAGTATCTTTTCGGCTTGGGTGGTCGCCTTAATAGTGTTCTGAAGAGATGAACCAGTTACCACCCGGGTTTCCACTGCAAAATCTCCTTCCTCAAGTGTCGGAATAAATTCCCCTCCCATGCGGGAAAAAACCCATGCGGAAATCACCATTAGGACTAATGCTATCCCCAAAATCAGACCTCTATGATGCATGGACCAACGGATTACAGGATTATAAAATCGCTGGAAAACACCCATGATCCGATCAGAAATAGTTGGTTTATCACTAATTTCTTTACTCAGAAAAAGCGCAGACATCATCGGCACATAGGTCAGTGAAAGGATAAATGCTCCCAAAATCGCAAAGGCCACTGTCTGAGCCATCGGTCTAAACATTTTACCTTCAGTGCCAACTAGCGCCAAAATCGGTAGGTATACGATCAGAATAATTATTTCTCCAAAGGCCGCTGAGTTTCTGATCTTACTGGCAGACTGAAAAACTTCCTCGTCCATTTCTGACTGCGTTAATTTCCTCCCGATTTTTACCAGCCCCAAGTGATGTAAGGTTGCTTCCACAATAATTACAGCTCCATCCACTATCAATCCAAAATCGATTGCTCCAAGGCTCATCAAATTCCCTGAAACACCAAAGAAATTCATGAGTGAAAAGGCAAATAGAAGTGCCAATGGAATCACCGATGCCACAATTAGGCCTGCACGGAAATTCCCCAGTAACAGCAAGAGCACAAAAATAACAATCAAGGCTCCCTCGATTAAGTTCTTGGTCACAGTTCCAATAGCATTATCAACCAGTTTGGAACGGTCCAAGAATGGTTCCAGCGTCACTCCTTCTGGTAGCGTTTTCTTGATTTCCTCAATTTTAGCTTTGACATTATCAATCACTTCCGATGAGTTTTCACCTTTCAGCATCATGACGATAGCGCTGACGACTTCGCCTTCTCCATTTCTGGTGGTGGCACCATAGCGGACTGCATTTCCAAACTGTACTTTTGCAACGTCTTTGATTAAGACAGGAATGCCATTCGGATTTACCCGAACAGGAATATTTCTGATATCATCCAAGGTCCCAACCAATCCTTCACTTCGGATAAAAAGTGCCGTCAGATCTTTTTCGATATAGGCACCTCCTGTGTTCTCATTGTTATTTGATAAAGCCTGAAAAATATCCGAGATGGATACATTGAGTGATTTCAGTCTATCAGGCTCTATTGCTATTTCATATTGCTTCAGATAACCTCCAAAACTACTGACATCCGCAACCCCCAGTGTACCCAGTAATTGTCTTCTTACGATCCAGTCCTGAATAGTTCTCAGTTCTCTCGCATCATACTTATCCTCATAGCCAGGCTCTACGCCAACTACATATTGATAAATTTCGCCCAAGCCCGTGGTGATCGGAGCCAAGCCGGGTGCGCCTATTCCAGGGGGGATTTGCTCTTTGACTTCAGCCATTCGTTCATTGACTTGCTGTCTAGCCCAATAGACATCCACCTTTTCCTTAAAAACTATAGTGACTACAGATAAGCCAAAGCGAGAAAAACTCCTGATCTCTTCTATATCAGGAATAGTGGCCATCGTTAATTCGATGGGAAAGGTAATTAAGCGCTCTACCTCCTCCGCCGCTAATGACGGAGAAGAAGTGATTACCTGTACCTGATTATTGGTAATGTCGGGAACGGCATCGATAGGAAGTTGGGTAAGTGAATACCCTCCCACGATGACCAAACCCATGGTAAGTAGCCCGATAATCAGTTTATTTTTAACTGAAAACCGGATGATATTATCCAGCATAAGGAATTAATTTTTGTGAAGTAAAATTGAGATGGACAAAGCTGTCCATCGAAAAAAACCGAACAAAGCAGAACTACTCAAGCATATTGAAATGCTGATCAAAAGGTGAAATTCTAGAACTATTCGGGTTTATTCAACTTTGAGGAGGCTGAAAAAGATGACCCAAAGCCGGTGATATAAAGTGAATTCTATAGAAACTTCTAGCTTCTGTTTTTTCAGCATCTGAATGAATCACCAAAAAACTGGAGGCTGAAGAAAAATAAATTGGAGCGTGAGAACAGGTATGCTTTCCATGAAATGGCAAATCTTCATGACTATTTTCATCATGGTGATTGTTGCCCGAACCATGATCAATGTAATCTTCTACTACAAACTCGAAAACTGAATCTCCATCTTTTGCTTTATGCTCCGCAAAGTGGGAAACTAAATTCGGGATTTTCTGAATCTCACAACACAAATCCAAGCCGGTAGCCAACGTACTGAATACGAGCAGAAATAATGCGATATGTTGTAGGAATTTCACTGAATTCAAAGCTACTAAATAAACCCGTGCAAGACTATTGCATCACGCGGTAAAGTGATGACCTATAAATGTCCCTTCTTTCATAATCAATTCTTGAACTTAACTGGCCTAGATTTAAAAGCTATGCTTCCAACAATTCTCAGGAGCAGCCACAGGAAATGAACTCAATCATTAAAACGAATAGGAAATCAGAGCTACATCACCTTCCCAGCAAGGTATCTCTGCACTTCATAAACATCAATACTTTTATTGAACTTCTTACTGACAGAGGGGATATTTTCGCTAGAAATCCAGATTTTGAGTTCGGCATCAAGGTCAAAAGTCCCTGACGTTTCGAGCGAAAACCGCGACATACTTTTATAAGGCATGGATTTGTACTCTACTTTGCTGCCTGTCAGTCCTTGGACATCTATCAGGATTAGACGTTTGTTGGTAAACATAAACGTATCGCGGATCAGCTGAAATCCCAGTTCGATCTGCTCGCCATCAGCAAGTAGCCTTCCATACTTTCCTGTTAGTTTTTCAACAGAAACCTCACTTGAATTACCTAAAATCTTACCTAATAAGCCCAT
>JBBQDY010000350.1:0-3849 GCA_038320155.1 Cytophagales bacterium | reverse complement strand
CCATAGTATTAGGAGTTTAATCCTAAAAAATGCAAGAAGCATTCTCTGGAAATAAATAACTATTCGATATTTGAGTCAATAATAGATATGAACAATTCACTAGCCCTTTACTCCTCCAAAAAGCTCCGGAATTACCTTGGGAAAAGTTTTTTCTTAGATCATCTGGAAATTGTCCCAACTGATCAACCCAATTTTTTCCAATGGTACGGAGATCTGTTTTTCTATCAGCGAAAGAAATTCTTAATCTTCACCAACGAACTCAGCCGATTTACCTTTGCAATTGGACCGTATACGGTGAATAACAAGATTGATTTTATGGATCATTTTAAGAGTCAGTTAAAGACCAGTTTATCGCTATTTCAGCTAGATGCTGAGGTTTACCTGTCACAATGCCCATCAACCGGGGTAATAGCAAAAAGTCATCCCGGTGCAACCGCCCATCTCAATACCGTCAAAAGTGATTTTTTATATTCGCTTGCTTATGATGGGAATATTTTCCAGCCAGAAAACGTCGCCTTAGAATTTACTTGGAAAGCCAATAAGCAACCTGTGACAAAAAAAGGAACTAAAGGGTACATATACCCTGCAGTCGAATTCGAGACCTATTTAAAAAAGCTTTAAAAGGTAAATGATCGGAAGTCAACTCTTAGATGAAAAATTAATTGAAACCTCTTTTATTATCAAACGCCCCTTTCAATTCTGGTTCAAAAAGCTAAATTAGATACTAATTACTAACCTAATCCGTGCTATGAAAACCCAAAACTCTCTCCTTCTAGCCACTCTTATTTGCCTGGCCTCCTGCAACAGTCAACCAAAAGCGACCGATGAAATCTTAGAAGAAACCAACGAAAGTCAGGATTGGCTTACCCTCTTGGAAGGAAATAAGCTGGGTCAGTGGGAAATGTACAATTCTGGAGAAATAAAAGGATGGGAAGTGATTGATGGAGAATTGCAAAGTTCCGGCGCGGGATGGGACGCAAATCAGGACCTGATCACCAAGCAATCATTTGCTAATTTTGAGTTAGAATTGGAATGGAAAATCACCCCTGAAAACAGCTCGGGAATCTTTTTTTATGTTCAAAAAAGGGACGATCAACCCATCTACGAATCGGCGCCCGAATATCAGGTTATGGACGATAAAGGTTGGCCAGAGGAAATGAAACCAAATCAATTTACCGCTGGCAACTATGCCATGCATGCTGCGGAAGGTGGGGATTTGAAACCAGTAGGAGAATGGAATTCAACCAAAATTCTGGTAAACTACCCACACGTGGAGCATTGGCTAAACGGAATTAAGGTTGTAGAATATGAGTTTGGAACTGAGGATTGGAAAGCTCGAAAAGCTGAAGGGAAATGGGCTGAAGTCGCAGATTATGGCACTGCAACATCCGGACGAATTGGACTGCAAAACGCAGGAAAGGTAGTATACAGAAATATAAAAATCCGAGAATTGAAATAGTCTGTCTTTTAAGTGAAGAGTGGAAAACCCACCAACAAAGAGATTTGAGGTGGGTTTTTCCTTTTCTATTCCTTTACCCACACATTATCCCCAACTTCCTTATCCGGGAATCTTCCATGCGGATCAAGCGTGATCTTCTTGATTTTCCGATTACCAAAGTCCATTATCGCATCATAAGTACGACTTCCGCCAAACCAAACCGATACTGGCCAAGTCACTTCTGCTGTGGTAGCATCAATCATTTTGGCATTGGAAAGCGGCTTGATCGCGGGACCCTCAGCCTCAAATTCGACTTTAAGAACCACCGGTGAAGGCATCTCCCCTGCTTGTTTCACTGTGACGGTTGTTTTCCCATTTTCAGCTAACACCTTCGCAATGGATCCATCCACTGATTCTGTTGTGAATAACCAGTAATACCAAAACCATTCGAGATTTTGACCTAATTCCTGATTCATGAAAAATAAATAATCCCAAGGTGACGGATGCTTGAAAGCCCAGGTATCCGTATAATTTTTCATCGCAGCAATCACCGCTTCATCGCCTACTATTCCTCCCAGCATGGAAAGCATCAAGGGCGTTTTCTGATAGGTTTGAAAACTGTAGCCCGGTCCAGCATCATTGGCACTCCACATCAAAGGAGCCTCATCTTCACTCCCTGAGATTCGTCCATAACTTTGACCCAAACCGTCAAGATTGTAAGCAATATCGCGGCTAGCTGCAGAAGACAGGATGTTCATGTACTGATTGAATCCTTCATCCATCCAGCCATAGCGGGTTTCGTTAGTGCCCAGCATCATCGGCCACCACTGATGAGCAGCCTCATGATCCGCAGCGCCTTGGTTGGAATTGATCACCATTGGATACTCCATGCCGGCACTGGGGCCATCTTGGAGCGTCAGTTGGGGAAAAGGATAAGGTGCCCAAAGTTCAGAGTAGAATTCCAACGCATGTTTTGTATTCTTCAATGCATTTTCAAAAAAACGAGCTCGCTCTGGAATGAAAACCTCATAAATCGGAACGGGACCTTTGCCCGGAATCATGGCTCTGGTAGCCTTCCAGATAAAACGATCTGAAGTAGCCCAAGCAAAATCATTCACCTTTTCTGCGAAAAATCTCCATGTCAATTTATCTCCAGCTAATGTGGATTTTCCTGCTCCTTTTTCGTCTGCTCCTACGATAGTCACTTCCGAATCAGAATCCAGTATTGTGGAAAGCCGCTGAATAGCTATTGGCGTCAAAACTTCGGTTGGATTCTGCAAAACACCCGTTCCGCTTACAATCCATCCAGCAGGGACTGTAATGGAGACATCATAACTTCCGAAATTATTGAAAAACTCTGCCGGTCCGAGGTATAAGCTTGTCTCCCAACCTCGCAAGTCATCGTATTTCGCCAACCTGGGAAACCACTGGGTTGGTTGAAAAAGCGTACTGTCAAATCGCTGTGTCATGCGGTGACCTCGACCATTGTCTCCCCCTGGAAGTTTGGTATTCCATTCGATTTCTAATTCGGATGTGCTGCCAGCTTTGATCGGTTCCAAAAGTGAAATCGTAGCAATGGTGCTTGTCAAGCCGATGGCTCTTAAAGCAGGAGGATCATTTCTTCTTATTGGGGCGGCATTCAAATCAACGGATTTACCATCCACCTTGATAGAAGTTACAATCATTCCTTCTGTATTCTCAGCTGGTTTTGAAGTTCCTCTCGGCACATCACCTCGGAACACATTGTGATCCAATCGAAGAACAATCTGCTCCAGATCATCTGGGCTGTTATTATGAATCAGGATTTTCTCAGATCCGGTTAGCGTTTGGGTAGATGGGTCCAAACTTACTTTAATCATAAAATCCGTTTCGAGTTGCCAATAATTAGGTCCGGGCGTACCAGAAAAATCTCGAGTGCCTGCATCGTATGCCTGCTGAAAAGAATTGGTCAACGGTACATCCATTCGGATGGATCTGCTCTGGGTTTCGAGCGTAGTTCGTTGAGGTTTAGAGGTAGTCTGCTGTGCAAAAGCACCTGATGATATCAAAAACAGAATTGGTAAAAACTTTTTCATGGTTTGGTGGAATAGTATTCAGTGGCAAAAATTTAGCGATTTATCTTCTAAAGTTTTAGAACAATTAATCTAAAAGGACGAGGAACTTGATAATTTCGGGTTAAGCGTATAATAATCCTTATCAAATGAGTTACATAATTTTGCCTAATCCTCAAGGCCCGAATCGCTTATGAATAATTTTTAAAACACAAACCTGAATAGCTACTTAGATAATATCTTCAACCAATTCAAGGAGGTCTTAACTCGAGAATTCAAGCGGCTGAGGCCATTTTAAATTCTCGTAGGTGCAGGCAAGAAAGCGGATTATCATTATTTTAAAACACTTGGTATGCAAAT
>JBBQDY010000349.1:0-3853 GCA_038320155.1 Cytophagales bacterium | reverse complement strand
CTAACCGCAAGAACGCTTGTCAATCGAGTCTGGGAACAACTGTTCGGAAGAGGAATAGTCGCTTCGCTAGAGGATATGGGTTCTCAAGCAGATCCTCCCTCCCATCCGGAATTACTGGATTATTTAGCGTGGCAATTGATGCATGATTATGATTGGAGTATCAAAACGCTGATTAAAGAAATCGTAACATCTAAAACTTATCGACAGGAATCAAACCTGACTCCTGAACTATTCGCGCTTGACCCTGAAAATAAATGGTATGCTCGAGGACCGAGGATCCGCCTCTCTGCAGAACAAATTCTTGATCAAGCTTTGGCAGTTAGCGGGCTATTGAGTGATAAAATGTATGGTAAACCAGTGATGCCACCCCAGCCAGAAGGAATCTGGCAAACAGTCTATAATGGTGAATCTTGGGTAGAAGCTGAAGGAGAGGATCGCTACAGAAGAGCTATCTATACTTTTCTAAAGCGTACCAGTCCTTATCCATCCATGGTGACCTTTGATGCAGGAAGTCGAGAAGTATGCTTAAGCAGGAGGATCGTAACCAACACACCATTACAGGCGCTGATCACATTAAATGACCCTGTTTTTCTCGAGGCTGCGTATGCACTAGCGAAAGAGATGGTTTGCAAGTATCCAGAAAATCCAAAACAAGCTATTGCTTTTGGTTATCAAAAATTAGTCTGGGGAACGATTTCAGCCAGAAAAAGCGAAAATCTAGTGTCACTCTACCAAAAAGGTCTAGCTGAATTTGAAAACAACCCGAAGCTTCTGGAAGGATTCTTTGGAATAAAGGACGAAACTACAAATCCTGAGCAGGCCGCCATGGCATTAGTGGCAAATGCATTACTGAACCTAGATGAATTTCTAACCAAGCCATGATATGAACCAACTCGAAAGGCTTTTAAAAGAATTTGGACAGCAAAAGCTGCAGAATCAAACTCGAAGACATTTCTTGATGGACTGTGTCAGCAAAGTGGGCGGACTTGCAATAGCTCCTTTACTCTTTGGTTGTGAACCTGGAATTAGCTCTAAATCACAAGTGCTGAATCTTTCGGATAGAGATCTAAATCCATTGGCCCCGCTCCCTCCACCATTTGCTCCAAAAGCAAAATCGATCATCTACCTACATATGGCTGGGGCACCTTCTCAGTTGGAACTTTTTGATTACAAGCCTGAGCTTCTGAAATACGATGGCAAACCCTGCCCAGAGTCTTTACTGGAAGGTCGGCAATTTGCCTTTATTCGTGGAGTCCCAAACATTCTTGGACCTCAGGCTAAATTTGCGCAGCACGGTGAATCAGGCGCTTGGGTTTCGGACTATTTACCTCATTTTTCATCAGTAGTGGACGAAGTGGCTTTTTTGAAAGCAGTCCATACCGATCAATTCAATCATGGTCCGGCTCAACTTTTCATGCAAACCGGAAGCCCTCGACTGGGAAGACCAAGCATCGGAAGCTGGGTGACTTATGGATTGGGTACTGAAAATCAAAATTTACCAGGGTTTGTGGTGCTGACTTCTGGAGGAAAAACTCCCGATGCCGGAAAAAGCGTCTGGGGTTCGGGTTTTTTACCTTCAGTCTATCAGGGCGTGCAATGTCGCTCCAAAGGCGATCCTGTCCTTTACCTACAAGATCCTGAAGGAATGACCCGAGATATGAAAAGGTCAGTCATCGAAGCGATCAACTCCGCCAATGAAGAAAGCTTCAAAGACTTTGGTGATCCGGAGATCTTGGCTCGGATCAATCAATACGAAATGGCGTATCGCATGCAGATCGAAGTGCCTGAGGTAATGAATATCAATGACGAGTCTGAAGCCATTCATGAACTGTATGGCACAAATCCAGGAGAAGAATCTTTTGCCAACAACTGTCTTTTAGCTCGGAAATTGGTGGAAAAAGGAGTTCGGTTTGTCCAACTATACGATTGGGGATGGGACACGCATGGCACGAGCAAGGAAGGCTCGATTGATTTGGGCCTTCGGAATAAATGCCGTGAAATAGATCGTCCGATCACTGCATTACTCCTTGATTTGAAGCAGCGAGGGCTGCTCGAAGAAACGCTTGTGGTCTGGGGTGGAGAATTTGGAAGAACTCCCATGCAAGAAAACCGCGAAGGGAAAGAACAAGGATTCAAAGGGAGAGATCACCACGGAGATGCATTCACGATGTGGATGGCTGGTGGCGGAATCAAGAAAGGCGCAAGTTATGGTCTCACAGATGAGTTTGGTTTTTCGGGAGTCGATGAGCGAGTTTCTGTACACGATATTCATGCTTCCATTTTACACCTCATGGGTTTCAATCATGAGAAATTCACCTACGACTTTCAAGGTAGACCCTTCCGACTTACGGATGTTGAGGGCGAGTTAATTCATTCCATTTTGGCTTAATTAAATGGACTTTATTTTACCGCTGCTCGGAAGATTTCACCCGCTATTCGTCCATTTACCCATTGGAATTCTGCTTTTCGGGATTTTATTGGTCTTCATTCCTTCCAAAAATAAATCTGCATTTTTACCAAGTATTCGAATCGCGTTCTTAGTGGGGTTCATAGTTGGGCTGATGTCAGCAATTTCTGGTTTTCTCCACTATCAACATGAGGGGTACACTTGGGATACTGTCCAAATCCATTTGATCTTGGGCTGTATTACTGTCGTTTTCTCCTTATGGCTATATTTTCAATTTAGAAGAGCGAAGGAACTCACCAGATCTTTGAAAATTCAAAGTAGCCTGATATTTCTATTTATCACACTCACCGGTCATTTTGGGGGAAATATCACTCATGGCGAAGACTACCTAACTGAAGTTTTACCTCCAAGTATCCAAGCTGCCCTCGGCATCGAAGTCCAAAATTCGGAGCCATTCTCATTGGAAGAGAGTTCTTGGGAGGAAGCACTTTTCTTTGATGGGGCGATCCAACCGATCCTCAATTACAACTGCAGCTCATGTCATAATCCTAGAAACCTAAAAGGTGAATTAGACCTAAGTACAATCAAAGGGCTAATGCAGGGTGGCGAAAATGGTGAAATTCTGAAAGCAGGGGATTTGCCTGGAAGCGAATTATATGCTCGCCTAATTCTCCCGCATGACGACGAGGAGCACATGCCTCCGGCTGAAAAGCGACAACCCAAAAAAGAAGAGGTCGAGTTGATAAAGCTTTGGATTGAAACTGGGGCTCCGATGGATAAAACATTAGCTCAGGCTGCGGTAAAAAGAACCTCAGTCCAAGCCTTTTTCAAAAAGCATGAGAATCCATTCTTTCCAGTCACAGATCTCAAACCGGTTTCTATAGATACCTTGGCTTTGCTCCGGGAAAAAGGATTTTTTGTAGAGCAAATTTCAGCAGACAACCCTTTGCTTCGGATCTCTTGCTTGAATTTCCCGGCTTTTAGTGAGAAGGATTGGAATGGTTTAAAAGAAATTTCCGAGCACATCGCCTATTTAGATTTGAGTAACACCGAATCTTCAGAGTCAATTATTGATTCTATTTCAGGTCTAATTCACCTGACGACACTTAAGTTGAATGGAATCGAAATGGAAGGAAAAGGCTTGGAGAAATTAAAAGACTCCAAGAATCTGAAATTACTTTACCTCAACTCAACTGAACTGGCTTTAGAAAATTTGACGCAATTGGACGGGCATCCCTCACTTGAAAAAGTCTATATTTTCAAAACCCCGGCCTCCAATCTAGCAAAAGGCAATTTCTCTTTTGAGCTGGAAACAGGGGATTTTTTACTACCGAAATTAGCCTCAGATACTATTGTTTATTAAGAGATTTTAGAAGCAATCTCTTCCTGATCAAATCCCATAGTAATCGAACCATCCGAGTAAACGATCACTGGTCGTTTGATCAT
>JBBQDY010000348.1:0-3854 GCA_038320155.1 Cytophagales bacterium | reverse complement strand
AAAATGGAAAGGAAAAAAAGTAATTCAATCAGCTTTTCCCCAAAAACACTAAACCTATTCCAAATAAGATTGTCCATAATAACGTGCTTAAGGCCATCTTTTTCAAGAAAGGATCAACTGACCCAGAGTCTTTACTATGCTCTACGCCAAGGCCTACAGCAATCATAATCGGCAAAGCAAGAAAAGCCAAAAATGAGGTCCAAGAGCCGCTAAAAAGCACAAAAATGGTTAGGGAAACATTCCCTCCCAAGATTAAAAACCAGTTGTAGCGGATTGCAGCTTTTTTTCCAATTCGAACTGGAATAGATTTTTTTCCTGCGGAAAAGTCAGATTCGATATCCCGGATATTATTGATGTTCAGTACCGCAGTGCTGAATAGTCCCAAGGCAATAGCGATCCAAATAACCGAAATATCCCAAGTCAGGCTGTGTAGAAAGAAGGTGCCAAATACACCCAAAATGCCAAAGAAGCTGAAAACGGATATATCACCCAAGCCAGCGTAACCGTAAGGATTACTTCCAGAAGTATAAGTGATTGCAGCCCAAATAGCCGCTAAACCCAGACCGAGAAAGATCAGGAATAAGGTCATGCTTTGCAGGGCAACGAAAAGCAGCAACAAACCAGAAATAAGCGATAAGGCTCCAAAAAGGTACATGGCTTTTTTCATCTCAGGTAGAGAAATCAAGCCTGATTGCACTGCCCGGATTGGACCTTGCCGTGCAGCATGATCAGCGCCATTAACGGTGTCTCCATAATCGTTGGAAAGGTTGGATAGGATTTGAAGAAAGATCGTCGTCATCGAAGCCAGCACTAGAATCTCCCATCGAAAAAAGTCTTGATATGCCGCCAGAAATGATCCGGCAAAAATACTGGCTAAGGCAAGCGGCAAAGTTCGAAGCCTGATTGCGTGCAACCAGGCTTCTTTTTTTGTTTGAATACTATCTTTCACAGATTTGGAAGGAATCTCAGACTCCGACAAAGTTTAGGATTTCCTCATCTAAAGGAGCTACAGAAGATGGTAAGAATTTGATCAAATTACCATCCTCATCAATCAGGTATTTGCAAAAATTCCAACCTGGCTCCTCGTTATTCCAACCATTCAATTTTGAATCAGAAAGCCAGCGATAGAGTGGATGCTTGTCAAATCCTTTGACCGAAACCTTCTCAAACATCGGAAAAGTAACGCCGAATTCTGTAGTACAAAATTCTTTGATTTCCTCGTTTGTTCCAGGTTCCTGTCCACCAAAGTTATTGGCAGGAAAGCCCAAAATCACGATTTTATCGCCGTATTGTTCATTCAATTCTTGTAAAGCAGCATATTGCTTTGTGTAGCCGCACTTTGAAGCGACATTGACGATCATAATTTTTTTGCCTTTGAAGCTGTTAAAATCAACTTCTTGACCATTGATATCCTTGATTTTGAAATCGTAGAAAGTGTTTTCCATGGAGTTTGTTTGGTTCGTTAGGCTTGCCGATTCTAGGCCATCAGGACGAGTGGCAGATTGCTGGCAAGCGAAGAAGATAACTGAGATAAGTAGGAGTAGGTTTTTCATATTACATTCTTTCTGGTACGTGGATACCGAGTAAACTCATGCCTTTTTTGATTGTTTTGGCGGTAAGATCAGAAAGTGCCACCCGGAATGCTAAGACTACGTCATCATTTTCCAAAAAGATTGGCAGATCAGCATAAAAGCGATTGTATTCCTTGGCCAAATCAAACAAGTATTGGGCTAAAATAGAAGGGGAATAATCTTGTCCTGCCAGCTCAATCTTCTTTTCAAAATCATTCAATATAAAGATCAATGCTGCTTCAGAATCCTCGAGTTTTGAAATTTTACTGAAATCTACCGTATGATAATCTACTCCGATCATAGCCGCTTTCCGAAGAATGGAAGCGATTCGAGCATGGGAATATTGGATAAAAGGACCTGTATTTCCTTGGAATTCGATTGATTCCTGCGGGTTGAAAAGCATGCGTTTTTTAGGGTCCACTTTAAGAAGGAAATATTTCAATGCTCCCATTCCCAGCATTTCGTAGAGTTCGGCTGCCTGTTCAGGATTGAATCCTTCGATTTTGCCTAGTTCCTTGGTATGGCTCTCAGCGGTGTCAACCATTTCTTGCATCAGTTCATCAGCATCTACCACGGTCCCTTCACGGGATTTCATCTTTCCGGTAGGAAGATCGACCATGCCATAGGAAAGATGATAGAGTCCATCACCGTACGGTCGACCTAATTTTCGCATGATTTTATACAACACATCAAAGTGGTAATCTTGCTCATTTCCAACGACATAAACAGACTTGTCAATCTTGAAATCTTCGTATTTCAAATCTGCGGTACCCATGTCCTGAGTGATGTATACCGAAGTGCCATCCCCGCGTAGCACCAGCTTTTCGTCCAGCCCTTCAGCAGTCAGATCCACCCAAACAGAGCCATTTTCCTTTTTGAAGAAAACACCTTTTGAAAGACCTTCCTCGACAATGTCTTTTCCTAAAAGATACGTGCCTGACTCGTAATAAAATTTATCGAAATCAACTCCCATTCGTTTGTAGGTCTCATCAAATCCGGCATAAACCCATTCGTTCATGCGATTCCAGAGTGAAACTACTTCCTCGTCATTGGCTTCCCATTGACGCAGCATTTCCTGAGCTTCCAAAATGATAGGAGCCATTTTTTTTGCCTCGTCTTCTGATTGACCTGAAGCAACAAGCTCAGCTATTTGCTTTTTGTATTCTTGGTCAAAAATGACATAGTATTTTCCTGCCAAGTGATCGCCTTTTAATCCGGAAGATTCGGGAGTTTCGCCTTTTCCAAAGTGCTGGTAAGCCACCATGGATTTGCAAATGTGAATGCCACGATCATTTACTAGATTAGCTTTAATTACCTCATAGCCATTTGCTTTGAGGATTTCAGCCACCGAGTAGCCAAGGAAGTTATTCCGCAAATGTCCTAGGTGAAGGGGTTTATTAGTGTTGGGCGAGGAATACTCCACCATTACTTTTTGACCATTTGATGGCATTTGGCCAATATTTTTATTGGTAAAAAGCTGCGAAAATACGTCTAGCCAAATCAGGTTATTCAATTCCAAATTTAGAAAGCCTTTGACAACGTTAAATCCGGCGACTTCAGAGACATTGTCTTTGAGATACGCTCCGATAAGGTTAGCTGTATTTTCAGGTGTGGCTTGAGAAATTTTCAAAAACGGAAAAACCACAAACGTGTAAGTTCCTTCAAATTCCTTTCGAGTAGGAGCTAGGCTGATTTCTTCTAGCGGCAGATCATAGCTGTAAATATTCTGAAACGCCAGCTGAATGCCTGATATGATTGATTCTTGAATGTTCATTATCTTTTTTTAACCACAGAGCCCACAAAGGGAAATTTAGAGAACACAGAGGATTCGATTTTAGACCACTTTGAATTGAGAATGATTCTCAATTCAAAAGGTTCCTTCAAGTGGATCGCTTTAAACAAGCCATTATAGGATTCTTGTTTTATCATTTATCACTCTTTGGAGGCCGAATTTAAGACGGGTAACATTGAAATTCATTAAAATCCCAAGTTTATAATTTCCAAGCTTTAAATAATTTATTGTTTGAGCCATGTGAAGGTCTGATAGCGCTTCGACTGACTTAAGTTCTAACACAAGCTTCCTTTCCACCAAGATGTCAATTTTATAAGCTACTTCGATCCGAATGTCTTCCATTTCGAGTGGAAGAATTTTCTCTATTTCAATTTGAAATCCCTCTTTTATTAGTTTTCTCGCTAAAACCTGCTTGTAAGCATTTTCAAGAAGTCCTGGCCCCAAAGCTGAGTGAACTTGGATTGCATATCCGATGACCTTTGATGCCAATT
>JBBQDY010000347.1:0-3888 GCA_038320155.1 Cytophagales bacterium | reverse complement strand
AAAGTTGATAATGGCAATTACAAGAATGAAAATTCCAATAATTGAAAAGACATAGATATTAGAAAGGGATCCCGTTTGGCCGGGTTGACGCTGTGCGTCCGACCGGAGATAGACATCTTTAAGTGGCTCTAAGCGAATCATGTAGTTGGATTCCTCAGTATCAGTATTTCCCCGCTGGATGAAATCCGGAATTTTTGCCTGAAAGGCAGCTGGATCAAATTGCTCATTGACCAGCAAATAGGTATACGTGTCTGCGTACCCCCAGTCCTCAAAAACCTCCGCTCTTGTCTGGCGAAAAGTATTCAATGAAATCAAAAGGTTAAATTTAAAATGAGAATTTGAAGGAACATCAGCCAAGATCCCTGTTACGGTGTACTCGCCTGCATTTGCCCTTCCGGCCACTTCACTTCCTTTGATAGATTGACCTAGCGCATTCGCATCTCCAAAGTACGTTTTGGCAGTCGATTCAGTCAGTACGATACTGTAAGGAGCAGCCAAAGCAGTCTTTGGATCTCCTTGGAGCAATTCCCAGCTGAAGACCTCAAAAGCAGTTGAATCCATAAATAAGATTCCCTCTTCCTGCTGTGTATTATCACCCATTCTCAAGAGTATATCTGCCCTGCCTGAGAATTGGACAACTTTTTCAATTTCAGGAAAATCACGTTTCAAAGCCGGACCTACTGGCGCATTTCCCCACACCCAAAAATCATTCGTAGCTTCACTTTCGCCAACGCCTTCTTGAGTTGATCCATGTATGACACGATAGATTCGGCCACCCTTTTCATGGTAGTTGTCATAGGAGAGTTCCTCTTGGACAAACATGAAAATAAGTACACAACAAGCCATCCCTACTCCCAATCCGAAGATATTGATGAATGAATACACCTTGTTTTTGAACAGGTTCCGAATGGCGATTTTCAGGTAGTTTTTGAACATGAGTTTGTGGTCATTAAGCGGTTTGGTTCTTCGTTACTTCATTATTCGAAATTCGGAGTTCAGCGTTCGAGATTAGATATTATAAGTTGTCAAGGTTGTCATAGTTGTCGGTTGTCGTCTGTTTTTAAATCATACATCTTACATCCACTTTCAGATTTCTTCCTTCAGACTTTTGATTTTAAATCGTACATCATACTTCTTATATCATACAACATGACAACTATTCAGTTTTGAGATTATTAACAGGATTGGAATAAGCTGATCTGAGTGTTTGGAAACCAACTGTTAATGCTGCGACCATTAGAATGCCTAGCAATGGAAAAGCAAAAAGCTCCCAGCCTATGGCAAATCGCACTGCATAATTTTCTAGCCACTCTGAAACCAGAAAAAACGAAAGAGGAATGGCCAGAATACCGGCTGTTCCCACCATGATCATAAAGCTTTTACTAAGTTCCCATACCAGAGAAGGTTTAGAGGCACCGAGTACGGTACGCACCCCGATTTCTTTGGTCCGAAGGCGGATCATAAAGGAAGAAAGTCCAAATAGACCTAATACAGCTATAAGAATAGAAAGAAATGTAAATAACAAGACTACACTTCCGAACTGATTATCCTGATGATACTGGGCATTATACCTATCATTCAGAAAGTAGTATTCCAAACTTGAGCCCGGATAAATCTCTTCAAAAAGGGCACTCACGCCCGGTATGGCTACTTTTGGGTCTCTGGTATTTAGCTTAATCAAGAAGTTTTCAGCACGCTCGTCCTTTCTGATGATAAGTGGCATGTATTGCTCCTTCGGGCTACGCTGGTAGTAGTTCTTGAAGACTCCCTGAATCTCACAAGGCTCATCATTCCAGTAGAACGAAATTTTCTCGTTAATCGCAGCCTCAGCACTGGCAAACCCGAGCATCTCCATTGCCCGCTCAGAGATCAAAATACGCTTCTCCGGGGAATCCTCAGTAAAAGAATTTCCTGCCAAAAACTCGAGCCCCATTACCTCAGTATAATTTGGCTGAACTCCATAATGATAGTACATCAAACTGCTTTCCTCGGCGTCAGTCCCCAACCTGGAAACACCCGAAGTAGAACTCATGTCTTTGGTATTAGCACCGGGAATCACTCCTGTCATCGTAATATCCTTAATCCAGCTATTCCCTAGCAAAGTGGATTGAAAAGCAGTGATTTTGGCTACTTCAATGGAATCAGTCGACGTCAACTGTGGCACCTTTACGACCAGCGTATTATCAATCTCGATTCCCAAATCTTGCGACGTGAGGTAACTCATCTGCTTGAAAACCGCAAAGGAAACACAGAGCATCACCACCGAAGCAATAAACTGCACATATACGAGGGACTTTCGTAATAAAATCCCTTTCGTCGTATTGGTGAATTTCCCTTTCAGGACACTGACGGGATTGAAACCCGAAAGCACCAGCGCAGGATAAAAACCGGAAACCAGCGTACCAATCACCACAAATCCAGCAAGGATACTTAAGAGTTTTAATTCTCCAAACCCAGCAATAGATAACTCAAGACCCACAAATCCCTGAAAGGTCGGAAGCACCAGCAAAAAGATTAGGAAGGCAAGTAGGGTAGCCAATAGATTAGTCAGAAATGCTTCTGTGAAAAACTGAGCAATCAGCTGAAGTTTGGAGGAACCGATCGCTTTGCGAATCCCCACTTCTTTGGCTCGGTCCATCGCCTTTGCGGTAGCCAAGTTGATGTAATTGATCCAAGCCAAGGCGATAATAATCCAGCCAATGAAAAACATAAAATTGACTGTCTGAGCACTTCCATTCACTTCCGGTTCAAAGGTTTTATTGGAGTACAGGTGAATATCCTTAATTCCTTCAGCGATGATTATTTCGGATTTAATCTGCTCGTGATTTTTCGAATATCGTACGAGTTTCTGATTAAAATCCTCAACATCGGGATTCTCTTTCATGAGGAGAAAAGTGTATTCATTGTTTCCATTCCACACACTACCCTCATACCAAGTCATCATTAGAGGCAGACTCTTGTGAGAAATCAAGATATCATATTTGATATGCGTATTCATCGGGAGATCTTCAAAAACCCCTACTACCTCCAAAGGAAAATCCGCCTGAGCAGGTTCTAAGACCTCGCCCAGCACATCCGTTTTACCAAAGTATTTGATGGCAGTACGCTCTGAGATGATTATTTTGAAAGGATCGGAAAACTTATTCAAATTTTGATCATTGAGGATATTTAAAGTGAACAATTCCAAAATGGATGCATCTGCAAAATAAACTCGCTCCTCATAGCTCTTGAAATCTGTTGCCGCCGACACCATCTCAATAGGCTCCATCGGGAACATCCGAACGTAATTCTCCACCTCGGGATAGAGCTCCGTGAGTTCTTCGCCCAGCAGCTGATACGTCTGTGAGTCGTTAGTAATAAATTCATTCCCATCGTACATGTCAATGGTGATTCTGAAAATACGATCGGCATTAGTATGAATTTTTTCATAGCTTTTTTCAAAATCAACATATAAAAAAATCAAAAGCGTAGATACTACTCCTATCCCCAGCCCAACGATGTGTATAAAAGTTGAGGTCGGATTTCGGAAAAGATTTCGAAGCGAAATTTTTAAGTAGTTCTTAAGCATGAGCTTGTTTTTTTACAATTAGGAGTTTCAATACTTCATTATTCAATATCTATTATTCAGTATTCGAGATTCTTGGTTTTAATTGTTTTCCGCTAAAGCTCTTGTCATGGTTTTCATTGTTATCAAATCCCAAATCTTATATCCCTCATCACACATTTTTTCGGACTTCTCACTTAAGATTTTCATACTTTCTGCCCTACTCACTTTTCAAAATATTAACAGGATTTGCACGGATGCTCTTATAGGTCTGGAAGAATATGGTGGCCAAAGCCAGAGCAAAGCAAGCCAAGGTCGCAGCCACAATCACCCAAATCTCAATT
>JBBQDY010000346.1:0-3891 GCA_038320155.1 Cytophagales bacterium | reverse complement strand
TTTTCGGGGTCCAAAACTTCTTTTCTAATTTTCTATCCATTGTGTGTTTTTTCCTTTTCAGGGCTACTCCCTTTATGCCAAATGGTATGCCATGCGAAAAATAGCCGTTTCATGGCTATTTGGATGATTTGATGGAAATACTGTTTCCTTCTCGCGAACATTTTTGTCCGCAGGCGAACAAAAGCTATCAAAGTCGGATATATTTAACCTAACTTCTCGAACCCACCTCTAGCAAATAAAATGGCCTTTTTGAACCGCATTTAGACCTTTTTAGCTTAAATCAGTTTCAAACCTTTTTCGGTATGCTTTTGGAATAAATAGGAAGCAGGAAAGAGACCGAAGACGGAAGACGGAAGACAGGAGAAAGGAGACTGAAGACCGGAGATGCAAAAGAGATGTGGTTATCCTCAATCCTAAAATTTTAAAACTTAAATTAGAATATAGACTCTAGAATCTGGAACCTTCGTTATTCCGTCCTCAGTCTTTTAATACTAAAAACAAAATTTCAATAGATTAAAGGTGGAGTCTAAACACCTATCTCCCTTCTTCGGTCTATAACCCTTGAATTAAAAAATAACATCAAATAATATTATCGAGGATGAAATTTGGAATCTTCCTTCTCCTGTCTTCAGTCTTCCGTCTTTCAACTTTTCAAAATAAAAAATAACTTCTCAATATGAACGACCAACGAATCGGGAAAATCTTAATCATTGACGACAATGAAGATTTGCTGAAAGCAGCAAAAATTTTTCTGAAGCGACATTTCGCACAAGTGGATACAGAGACCAATCCTGACCTCCTTCCGATTTTGACCCATAATGAAAATTACGATGTGATTCTTTTGGACATGAACTTCACCAAAGATGTGAGTTCGGGACAGGAAGGATTCTATTGGCTAGATCGGATTCTTGAACTGGATCCATCCGCTGTGGTTGTTTTGATCACTGCTTATGGAGATGTGAATCTGGCTGTGAAAGCAATCAAAGAAGGTGCAACTGATTTTGTGCTGAAGCCATGGGAAAATGAAAGGCTCTTGGCCACGCTCAATTCCGCACTTCAACTTCGTAGAAAAAAGCTGGAAGTTGACCTACTTAAGGATCAGAAGAACACCCTAGAAAAAGACATCGACAATAAATTCAAAGACATCATTGGTAATTCCCCTTCCATGCAGCGCGTATTTGAGACCATTGAGCGGGTAGCAGTGACGGATGCCAATATTTTGATTTTGGGCGAAAATGGAACTGGAAAAGAACTGATTGCCCGGGCAATTCATCGACATTCTAAGCGAAGTCGGGAAGCATTTGTCGGGGTGGATTTGGGTTCGATCACGCAGACTCTATTTGAATCTGAGCTTTTTGGCCATAAGAAAGGCGCATTTACCGATGCAAAAGAGGATCGCGCAGGACGATTTGAGCAGGCGCATAAAGGCACACTATTTTTAGATGAAATTGGAAATCTCCCTTTGCCCCTTCAGGCGAAACTTTTGGCAGCTTTGCAAAATCGTGAAGTGACTCGAGTTGGTGCGAATAGACCTGTGGAAGTGAATATCCGATTGATCTCTGCGACCAATATGCCGATTCACAACATGGTTTATGACAATTCTTTCCGTCAGGATTTATTGTATCGAATCAATACCATTGAGATCCAACTTCCACCTTTACGGGAGCGAGTTGAGGATATTCCGCTATTAGCAGATCACTTCATTTCCTATTATTCCAAAAAATACAACAAAGACATCCGCAAGGCTTCCGATCCTTTGATCAAACGCATGTCAAAGTATCATTGGCCTGGCAATATCCGTGAACTGCAACATAGCATTGAGCGGGCAGTTATTATGAGTAATCACAATGTCCTTCAGCCGGAAGATCTTTTCCTTCAGAAAATGCAGAATCCTGAAAAATCAGAGGAATCAGTTAACCTGGATCATTTGAATATTGAGGATGTGGAACGAATTCTGATTCGAAAAGCCCTTCAAAAACACAACGGACACATCACCCGAGCGGCCGAAGAATTGGGTCTGACCCGCTCATCGCTTTACCGCAGATTAGAAAAATATGGTCTATAAGCGATTTTCTATTGGTGTTGCGGTTCGTTTGATCTTGATCATCCTGTCTCTTTATTTGGCTCTTTGGTTGTATTATAAACAAGAACTTTGGCTGGCACCGGGGATTTTAGGAATAGTGGCATTCATCCAAATCGGTGAATTGATCTACTATGTCAATTCAGTCAATCACAAACTTGCCAGATTCCTAGACTCGATTCGCTACAATGATTTCTCGAGTTCCTTCACCTCGGACTCCCAAATGGGCGGATCTTTTCGCGAGGTAAATGTTGCTTTTAATGAAGTGATGGATGTCTTTAAAAAGACTCGTGCTGAGAAAGAAGAGCAAATGCTTTTCCTTCAAGTAATCATTCAGCACATCAATACAGGCATCATCTCATTCAATTCTGAAGGGAAAATTGGTGTGATTAACAATTCGGCTAAGCATTTATTACAGATTCCACAGTTTCGGGATATCTCTGATCTCGGTAAGCTTTCACCGGCACTTTTGAAAGAAGTCTTGGAGATGAAACCTGGGCAGCGATTATCTCAAAAAGTCAATTCCAATCTTCACCTCATCATCCAGACAACTTCACTGAAAATGGGTGGCCAAAGCTGGACTTTGCTTTCCCTCCAGAATATTAACGCAGAACTTCAGTCCAATGAACTCGAAGCTTGGCAGAATTTGACCAAGGTACTTCGCCATGAAATCATGAATTCGATCACGCCAATTTCAAGCTTGGTAGATTCACTGCGAACGATCCTTGACGAGGATAGCTACGTGCAGACCGAAGGTTTTTTAATAAAAAAAGAGGGTTTTCAAGACGTACAAGAAGGTTTGGACACCATTGCAAATCGAAGTAAAGGTTTGGTGAATTTTGTGAATGCCTACCGGGATTACACCAATATTCCTCTTCCGGAAAAGAAACTGGTGAATATTCAGAGTCTATTTGAAAAAGTCTTGAATCTAATGAAAGAAGACCTTAAGGCGAATGAAGTTGAAGTACAATCAGAAATTATACCCGACACTTTGGAGATTCTTTGTGATCCTGACCAAATTATGATGATTCTGATAAATCTTCTTAAAAATGCTACAGAATCCCTAAACACTCAGGCCAATCGAATTGTGTTTTTGCGAGCTATTTCACAAGGAGACTCGGGGTCGATTATTCAGGTAGAAGATCATGGACCAGGTATTGTTCCTGAGGCTCTAGAGCGGATATTTGTTCCTTTTTATACGACTAAAAAAACAGGCTCAGGAATTGGTTTGGCGATTTCCAGGCAAATTATGAATCTACATCGGGGAAGCCTTCAAGTGACTTCGGTTCCTAATGAACGAACTGTTTTTACACTGAATTTCAGGTGAGTAAAAATGATTATTTGTAAAAAATACCATGTACATGGTATTTCCTAAAAATTTTGATTTTGTATCTTATAGAAAAATCAAGATACTATGGCAGCATCAACACAAACAGAAAAACCCTTCAACCATCTCAAAGGCATTATTTTTGGAATTGGATCAGATGGAACCATCGACCGAGCTGAATTCAATGAATTGAAACTTTGGTGTCAAGCACATCAGAGTCTTTGTGAAGAGGCTCCATTTGGCGAGTTCTTTTCAGAAATCAAATCTATTTTGGAAGTTGGAGTGATGACTTCAGAGGAAATCTTTGAGATGAATCAGCTCATCAAGAAATATCAACCACTATTAAGTCCCGACCAAAGCCCTGATGCTGAGCTTCATTTCCTTCAGGGAATTTGTTACGGGATTTTGGCAGACGATGAGATCAACAAGTATGAATTGGATAAGCTCAAAGGCTGGCTGAAAAACGAAATTTCCTTAACAGAAA
>JBBQDY010000345.1:0-3904 GCA_038320155.1 Cytophagales bacterium | reverse complement strand
CACTGTCCAATCAAATCTAGCTGGTTCAGGGGTTTAAACTTTGACCTTAAACCACCGGTTCCGCAAGCCCCACCGAGAGTTCCACCGCGCCTGTGCGCTATGGCGTAGCGATCAAGTTATGAATCGTTTTACCACTTCGTGGTTTTTTTATCTAGAATGGACTGAGCCAATTCCCAATTTTTGAAAGTTTCAACTTTATTCTAGAGATCTCTCATTTAGTTCTTGGCTCTAAAATCTTGATTCTATTATTTCTGACTGTGCCTGAATTTGGTTGTCACTATTCCGTCTAGAGTCAAGTTAAAATTAGTGTTTTGATTTCGTTTTTTTTCCTTGGTTGTTCTGGTATTCTTGGCTTCAACTCCAAGGTGTATCTCGTTCCATTTCCTTCTATTTTTAGCCGGTTTCGGAACTCTACCGGGGTCAATTTCCTAAGTGCTTCCTTTCTTCTTCTGGTATTGTGATCTTTGACTGCTTTATCTTGTAAACACTTCAGGTCCTTTAATGTCGTTGGTTTCCAGACATTCAGATAGCCATTGTTGATTAAGTCATTTGTCTTTTCGGCATAGGGATTTTCATAGGAATACATACACATACTTTGTTTGATTTTGTTCTTTTCACAAAGCTTTATATACCCTCTACATTCATATTGTTTCCCTCCGTCGCTATGGTGAATCAATCCAAACAGCTTTTTAAAGCGCCGCATTTTAGCGATCGCTTCCTCCATTACCTGCACATAATTCTCACCAATATTACTGTCATATGCTCCGTGACCTACGATCTCTTGGCTGTATACATCGGTAATATAGATGGTGTAAAGCTTGCTGTTCCCATAGAGATAATGAGCCATATCAGCCTGCCAGACTTGATTTATTCCAGTGACATCCTTTTCTACCAAAAGATTGGGGAATTCCCTGGTGCCAGACTGGGTAGCCTTCCCTTGCCACTTGGGATAGTTGACCCGGTAGCCTAGACCCATGAACAACTCAATACTTTTATCTCGTCCGATAGGAAGTAGATTTCCAAATTCTTCGTACATCCTTCGACAGCCTTGAGTAGGACATTTCTTACGTGATTTGATCAGGTTGATGCTCGCCAGCTCTATGACTTGATCGTCCAGCTCTGGCTTTACTACAGCTCTTTTGTAATACGCCTGTCGAGTCACTCCCAAAATTTCACAGGCTGCACCCACTGTAAACAAATAAGAATGACTCATTTCACCTGTGATTTGGACACTTGATCGCCAAAAGTTTTTTTTAGATCAGTTTTATACTCCTCAGAGGCTAAATCTACAATGACTCGAAATAAATCTGCCTCTAACGATTTTCGACCCAAAGCCGCTTCTAACTCCTTAATTCGGTCTTTTAGCTCCTGAGAACTCTTTTCTTGACTGTCTTTTTCCATTACCAATCTTGTTCCTTTCTTCAAGGTACTAGAATAACGGTAGAGCCAATTGTAAATCGCTGCTTTTGAAACATGGTATTCACGGGAAACCTGAGCAATGCTTAGTTCTTTGCGCTCGATTTGTCCTACAATCTGCTTGCGTAGCGACTCACTGAAGGATCGCTTTTGCTTGATTTCATAGCTGTTTTTCATCTTGTTTGGATTTGTAAACCCCAACAAAATGTGACAACTTTATCCAGGTACGATCACTAAAGTCTTGATTCTTGATACTAACTACTTGATACTTTAAAATATGAAACTGATACGATTTGGCGAAGCTGGAAAAGAGAAACCTGGAATTCAAAATTCAAATGGCAAAAATCTAGACTGTTCAGGCTTTGAGGATGATTGGAATGAGGCATTTTTTACAAACAACGGTTTGGCAAGATTGGAGGAGTGGCTAAAGGCGAATGAACAAAACCTAAATGAAATCCCCGCAGATTCCCGAATAGGTTCACCAATTGCGCGTCCTTCCAAAATCATCTGCATCGGTTTGAATTACCTTAAACATGCTCTGGAAGCAGGAATGGCAGTTCCGGAGGTTCCGATTATTTTCATGAAAGCCACTTCCTCACTCTCAGGACCATTTGATCCGATTTTAATTCCTCGAAATTCCGTTCAGACCGACTGGGAAGTAGAGCTAGCAGTGGTAATCGGAAAGCGTGCAAAGTACGTTTCCATTGAGCATGCGATGGATTACGTTGCCGGCTATTGCTTGCACAATGACGTCAGCGAGCGAGACTTTCAACTTCGCCACGGCGGCCAATGGGTCAAAGGAAAAAGTGCCGACAGTTTCGCTCCTCTTGGTCCATTCTTGGCCACACGAGAAGAAATCGCGGATCCACACAACCTTCGCCTTTGGCTCAAACTCAATGGGAAAATACTGCAAGACAGTAATACTTCAGACTTGATATTTGACCTTCCGACGATCATTTCCCACTTGAGTCAATACATGACCTTACTCCCTGGAGATGTCATCTCCACTGGTACTCCAGCCGGAGTAGGAATGGGCTTGAAGCCCGAACCTAAATACCTTCAGCCAGGTGACGTTGTGGAGCTGGGAATCGATGGGCTTGGTTCATCTCGGCAAGTAGCGATGACTGATCCTGAAGCATGAGATTAGATTCCCATCAGCATTTCTGGAAATATGATCCCAAACGACAGCCTTGGATCAGTGAGGAAATGAAAGTGATCCGGAAAAACTTCCTCCCAGAGGATCTTTTTCCATTGATGGAGCAAACCCAAATCGAAGGATGCATAGCCGTTCAGGCTGACGAAAGCATCCGAGAAACTGCCTTTTTGTGTGATTTGGCTCTGGAATATGATTTTATCAAAGGCGTAGTCGGCTGGGCAGATTTAGGGTCAGATGATTTGGATAAGGATCTCGATCAATTTGCCGATCAAGTCAAATTGAAAGGTTATCGAGAAGTACTACAATCTAAAGATGTGGATTACATGCTTCGGCCAGAGTTTATCCGAGGGATCAGCAAAATCGGAAAAAGAGGCTATACCTATGACATTTTAATCGTAGCAAATCAATTGGAAGCTAGCTATCACTTCGTGAAAAAAGCTCCTGAGCAGCCTTTTGTGATCGATCATTTGGCAAAGCCAAATGTAAAACTAGGTATCTGGCGAGAATGGAAAAAAGAGCTGAGTCTCCTCGCTGAGCGGGATTATATCTTTTGCAAACTCTCAGGAATCATTACCGAAGCAGACTGGAAAAAGTGGAGAAAAGAAGAATTTAAAGTCTACCTCGATACAGCACTCGAACTCTTTGGCCCAAAGCGATTGATGTTCGGCAGTGATTGGCCCGTATGCTTAGTTGCCGGTCAATATGAGCAAGTTTTGGAAATTATTGAGCTGTTTATCCAGCCTCTTTCACAAAGTGAAAAAGCTCAAATCATGGGCGTAACAGCCATGGAGTTTTATGGAATAAAGCCGTGAAAGCATTCGGAAATGGCGGAAAGAAAATGAGATTTTAAGTGAATTGATTATGTATTCATATGCTAACTTAGGTTCGGCTCATTTCGCAATTGAAAATAGCGATAAAATAAACAGCCTAATTATAGGATCCTAACTAAGATAAAAAGCAATATGATTCTTTGGAATCCGGCACGGTGCCAAATTTAATGTTGATCAGCTGTATTAAATCCCCCTTGCCCCCTTTGAAAAAAGGGGGAATTAAATTCAATTACAAATTAAGTTTTCGTTTCAAACGGAACGTGCAATGTAACGGATAGGCATAAAAAGCAATTCCTATTTACCCACGCTTGGATGTCGATTGAAATCATCAAGTTTTACATACTTTAAATATGACTCTAAGCTCGAAATTGAAACCTTATGAAAGAAAAAGATAACGATCCGTTGTTTCAAGATTTGGCAAGCATCATTGAGCAAGGCAAAAGTCAAGTAGCTGTACAAGTTAACAGCGTGATCACCTTAGTCTACTGGGAAGTAGGGTATA
>JBBQDY010000344.1:0-3907 GCA_038320155.1 Cytophagales bacterium | reverse complement strand
AACAACACCTCAAAAGCTATCGCTGACCTACAGATGGCTGCGAAAGACAGCTATTACGCAAATAAAGTTCCTTACCTGCTTGCGGCATTGTATTATCAGCAGGGAAGTTATGAGGAGTTGATTCAATATGCAGAGCCGAAGATAGCTTCGGGACAAAATCTCGAGAAAAAGGAAATCATCTATTTATACTTAGCTGAGGCATATTATGCTAAAAAGGACTTTCAAAATGCTGCGAAAAACTACGATGCGTTTATCAATTCCCGAAAAGGGGAGCTGGCTCCAAATGAAATCTACAAGGCGGGAATCGCTCAGTTTGAGATTCAAAATTATCAACGAGCGACCGACTATTTGAAAGTTTCCGCCTCTGCAAATAGTGAGTTGGGTCAAGCGTCAAGCTATTACTTGGGTCATGCTTATTTGAAAGTTGAGAATTTTCAGTTCGCTTCAACCAGCTTCGATGCTGCTGCCAAAGCAGATTTCAATAAGCAAATCAAGGAGGACGCGCTATTCAACTATGCAAAAGTCAATTTGCAGAAAGGGAGTTTTCAGCTGGCAATTTCGGCACTTGATCAATACTTGGATAGCTATCCTTCAGGGAAAAATAAAGTTGAAGCAGAAAATCTGCTTTCAGAGGCTTTGGTCAACACCAATGATTACCTCAGAGCGATTGAGCAATTGGATAAAATTTCAACTAAATCACCACGAATTCGATCCGCTTACCAGCAAGTGGCATTTAATCAGGCAATGGTTTATTACCGCGATCAAAAGTATCCAGCAGCATTAAATTACCTTGACAAATCGCTTCAGTTCCCAGAGAATCCTACAATAGTATTGGATTCACATTTCTGGAAGGGAGAAATTCACTCGGCAGCGGGTAACCTACCACTTGCTATCAAGTCTTACGATACGGCGGTTGATTTAGGTAAAAAAACATCCAGTGCCTATTTGACCAAGAGTCTATACGGTTTAGGCTACGCCTATTTCAATTCCCAACAATACGGAAGGGCGGAGCAAGAATTTAAGACTTATACGGATCGTCTTCGAACTCGTGAGAATAAGGAAAATTACGATGACGCACTGTTGAGACTAGGGGATACCTATTATGTGCAGAAGCGCTTTCCAGATGCGGAAGCTACTTTTCAGCGAGCAATTAATGAAAGCAACAAGGGGATTGATTATGCTTACTATCGTCTTGCGGTGGTTCAAAATTTCCAATCGAGAAACCAGCAAGCGCTGAGTCAGTTGGATATGTTGATTTCGCGCTATCCAAATAGCTTGTACATAGAAGATGCATTATTCCAGCGAGGACAAATCAATATGGAGGAGACTCAGTATCGGACTGCCTCGATTAGCTTTTCGGATCTTATAAACTCCAAACCGAATAGTCCTTTCATCCCCTATGCATTGGAAGGAAGAGCCGTGGCAAATTTCTCGCTTCAAAGCTATGATCAAACTATAGCTGACTACAAGACAATATTGGATAAATATCCGAATGCTGAAAATTCAGAAACTGCTTTGAAGGGACTTCAGGAAACCTTGGCTTTGCAGGGAAGGTCAGCTGAATTTTCTGATTATCTAGGCAAATACAAAGGAGCCAATCCAAGTAGCGGAAGTGTTCAATCGTTGGAATTTGAAGCTGCAAAAGGAATCTACTTTGATAAAAACTATGCACAGGCAACGAAAGCATTTGAAAATTACCTGAAAAGCTATCCACAATCGGCACAACGCGCTGATGCACTCTATTTCTTAGGCGATAGCTATTTCCAATTGGGGAATAAAAATCAGGCTTTGGCTCAGTTTAGGATTTTGGAAAAAGAACCTGCTTCTCCGCAGCGAATCAGAGCTATCCAACGAATAGGAGCAATAGAGCTAGAGAACAAGAACTATGCGCAGGCAATTCCTTACCTGGAAACTTCTGCTAGCAATGCGAGAAACAAAGTGGAAGAGGCTGAAGCAGTGCAAGGCTTGATGATCGCCAATTTTGAAATCAAAAAATATGATCAAGCCATCCGACAAGCCGAACGCTTATTGACACTAGATGGAATTATTCCTGAATCCACTCCGAGGGCTATTCTCACCAAAGGTAAATCTCAACTTCAACTCAATCGAGGTGCAGATGCGGAGGCTACTTTCCTAGCCTTAGTCAACGAATATAAAACCATCCAGGGAGCTGAGGGACTGTATTTATTGGCAAACTCCTATCAGGAAAAAGGGGATGTAGCGCGTTCCAATGAGACCATTTTCGATTCTTCCGGACCGTTTGTGGACTTTGATTACTGGTACGGACGACTGTTCCTTTTGCTTTCAGATAACTATCTGAAGACAGGGGAGACCTTTCAGGCGAAAGCTACGCTTGAGTCTATTGTAGAGCGATCCACGAATGCGGAAATCAAGCAAATGGCTCAAGCTAAACTTCAAACCATCAAGTAACCATGAAAAAACTAGCAACAATCCTTTTTTTCAGCACTTTGGTTGGAGTAGGAAGTCAGACAGCGATCGCACAAACGCAGTCGAAAGGCGAAGTGAAAGATCAGGAATTCGTCATCCGAAAGGATCGGGTCTTGACTGTTCCGGTTCAGCCTCGCATTTATGAGAAACTTCCAGTTTTGCCGCAGGCAAAAGGAATCACCGATTTCAACTATTCAGCAAGCCGATATAATCTGGATTTGAAGCCTTTGCAATTGGCAGCAACTCCAGCTCAGAAAAACTACGCACCACCAAAACTCAATCTGTACCCGGGTTTTGTGCGGGCGGGCTATGGGAATTTTGCTTCGCCATTATTGGAATTGCGGTACATGGCTAAAGAAGTCAGTGACTTTAATTATGCGATTCAGCTTAACCATCAGAGTTTTGGAAAGGGGCCGGTTTTAGATGAGCAATCCAAGGAATCCCATACGAATCTTGGATTTGATGGAAGCTATTTCTTAGACCTTTTTGAAGCCTATGGAGGATTAAATTGGAAGCAGGATTCTTACCAGTTTTATGGTGTAGATCCAAGATTTGTAACCTATGATTTAAACCTATCACCATTTCCTGGAAATGTATTTAGTACGGTTGATCTGAAAGCTGGAATACGTGAGATAGAAAAAGTCGGGCCCTTTTATTACGAAGCGGAATTGAATTTTAGAAATTTCAAGGACAGCTATTTAGTCAAAGAAAGTCAATTTGGAGTACAAGCTAAAGGAAGGTTCAGACCAGCAGATGATTGGACAGGGGAGGTTGGATTATCTTACTTTTCTACGAATCCAGAAGATCTCAATTTTGCTGAATCAAGAAACTACTTTTCCATCAGACCAAATGTATCCTATAATTATGGTGAATTTTCCTTCACTGCTGGTTTAAATATTGTCTCTGAAAATGATTCGATCGCGGACAAATCCAGCGACTTCAGAATCTTTCCTGTGTTGAAAGCTTCCTATCAATTTGCTCCTGAATTTGGCTTTTATGGTTCATTTACAGGCGATGTCAATCGAAATACCTATTACAGTTTCGTGATGGAAAATCCGTTTTTGGGTCCTACAAATAGACTTCTGAATACCATCAATAATTATAAAATTCAAGGTGGAATCGAAGGTCAATTTCAAGAAGTTTTTCAGTATCGGGCAGGGATTGATGTCAGTCGGTACAACCAGCTTTATTTCTTTGTGAATAACTACACTCAAAATTTCGTAACCTCAGATGAGTCGAGATTCAATCTTGTCTACGATGATAAAGTGGCGGTATTCAATATTAATGCAGAGTTAGGCTTTAAGATTTCTGACTTTTATTCTTTGAATTCCAGATTGGACCTTTACCAATATGACTTGAATCAACAGCCAGAGGCTTGGTCAAGACCTACTTGGGAATTCAAAGTGAACAACCAGCTGACACCAGTAGATCGACTGCTGATTCAAGCTAACGTCAATTT
>JBBQDY010000343.1:0-3908 GCA_038320155.1 Cytophagales bacterium | reverse complement strand
CCAGCCCTACTCTGATAGTCAGAAACTTGTAACGAGAGTGTATCTCCCGTCGAAAGAAAAGAAAAGCGAATAGATGAAATTATCTACTCATTAGTCTGAAATGGAATCCCACCTTTCTCTCGAAAAATTTTTCCTTATATTTCTACTAACCAAAAAAACCGAGCTATGGAACGATTCAATACTCCACTGGAGGCTTTTGCCTATTGGGTAGATACTACTCCTAACAAAACTTTTTTAAGACAACCTATCAATAGGGTGTTTAAGGAATACACCTTTCAAGAAGCAGATCAAGAAATTCGAAAAATCGCTGCTGCGCTAAACGGCATGGGACTTTCGAATGGCAGTCATGTGGCGCTACTTTCTAAGAATTGTGCGCATTGGATTATGGGTGATCTCGCTATTATGATGGCAGGATGCATATCTATACCGATTTATGCAACCCTAAGCGCAGATTCAATCCATGAGATATTGATTCATAGTGAGTCTAAAGCCATTATTGTCGGCAAGCTGGACGATTATAGTCAGCAGAAATCAGGTATTCCAGAAATTCCGATCATTGGAGTTGAATTATATGATATTATAGAGAAATACGGTTGGGATGAACTAGCAGCTAAGAATGAAGCTATCAAAGGCTTAACCACTCAGAATCCAGAAGACTTAATGACCATCATGTACACCTCTGGAACCACAGGTAACCCCAAGGGTGTCATGCACACAGTTGGAGGTTTCAATAATGTGATCAATGCAGCTTATGATGTGATTAAAATACCTAGTCAGCCTCGTTACTTCTCTTACCTACCACTGACACACATTGCCGAAAGAGTAGGTATAGAGTTATCTGCGGTTTACCGTGGTGCATCAATCAGCTTTCCAGAAACGCTGGCAACATTTGGCGAAGACCTAGCCTTAGTGCAGCCAGAGACTTTCTTTGGAGTGCCTCGGATTTGGCAAAAATTCCAAGAAAAGCTGCTTGAGAAAATGCCTCAAAAAAAGCTTGATCGACTCATTGGTTTGCCGATAATAGGAAATTTCGTCAAGAAGAAAATACGACAGAAATTAGGCCTCTCCGCTTCAGTAGTAAATTTTTCAGGAGCAGCACCTATTGCCAAGAGTTTGCAAGAATGGTATGCTAAACTTGGTATAGAAATCAATCAAGGCTACGGTATGACAGAAGATTGTATCATGTCTCATTTCAATTTACCTGGAGCAAATAAATTTGGAACTGTTGGCAAACCACTCCCTGGAGTGACCTCGAAACTTTCCGCAGCCGGTGAGATCCTGATTCAGAATGGCTGCCTTATGAAAGGCTATTATAAAGAACCCGAGACCACAGCTGAGATGTTTACCGAAGACGGTTTCTTGAGAACTGGAGACATTGGAGAATTCGATCACGATGGCTATCTCTCAATTACCGGACGGATCAAAGATCAATTCAAGACCGATAAGGGTAAATATATTAGCCCTGCCCCCATCGAATTGGAATTATTGAAAAACGGGGATATTGATCAAGTCTGTATTGTAGGGACCGGTATTCCTCAGCCAATTGCTTTAGTAGTGGTGTCTGAATTAGGAAAAGCAAAAAGTAAGGAGGAATTAGCTAAATCGCTCCTAGGTACCGTCGATGAGCTCAATCCTAAACTTGAGAATTTTGAGAAAATCGCCAAGGTGATTATTATGGAAGAAGATTGGTCTGTAGACAATGGACTATTGACCCCTACACTAAAAGTGAAACGAAATAGAGTCGAAGGAATTCATATGGATCGGTACGGACAATGGTTCGCATCTCCTGACAAGGTGGTCTATGAGTAATAGGCTAATTGTATGTCCGCAATTATACCAGTAGCCAAATTTTCTTCACTTTGGGAACAGAAGACTCGCCACGGCAAGGCAGGTCTAAACGCCCAATTTATTATCCCATTGGTTCGGGATGAGATCAATTACATTTTACTTTTCTCTGCTTACTAGTATCAAAGTGGATAATCATAATACCCATGAAATCAGTAACCGTCGTAGGATCAGGAATAGTAGGATTGACTACTGCCATCATTCTTCAGGAAGCTGGATTCCAGGTGAGGGTCTTAGCGAAGGATAAATTCGAAAATACCCTGTCCCAAAAGGTGGGAGCTGTATGGTTTCCTTGCATCTCAAAAGAAAGTTCGCTTCAAGCAAATGTTCTTCTTTCGGCTTAAAAACAACAAGATAACGGAAGAATGGGAAGTTGTTGATGTAGAAGGCCGTTAAATCTCAACCAAATCAATCCACGATTTAATTGCAATTGAAAAGAAAAGTCTTCAATCTAAAGGCTCATCCCCCTACTCCTCCGATTTTGATTCAGGTTTTTTTAAGACCAAGTAGAAGCAATAAAGGGTCACAGACAATATCAGCCCTTGTCCATCGCAAAAATCCAAGCAAAAAGGATCGTCTCCAGCGAAGCAAATACTACCAAGCTGGCACTTCCTGCCCAATAATCATACTCATCAAAGTAGCCATATTGATCAAATAGAACCATCGGAATTCCCATCACCTCCCGGCCTTCGCAAATACCGAACGTCAGACAGAATTTTAAAGCAACCATAACTGACATTTTGCTGAAGTGTATACAATTGTCTAACTTTCTTACTATGAGTATTTGACTTTTTTTTAACAATGCATTACTAGCTGTTATGATGTACAAAAGTTTTTTACCAAGTCCTCAGCTATGTGAGTTTGTACGGAACTATACAATCATTCATTTTCAATTTGGCATTAATGAGCCTGTTCTCTCCAAACAACGTTCACCAAAGCCAGAACAGAAGATCGTTTTTTACCTAAAAGGCTCACCAACTTTTCATAACCCAGCAACAGGCAGTACGCAATCACCTCCACCTGTTTCAATTTTCAGCCATCAAAGCGATCAAAAAACGATCAGGCTTACAAATGATTTTTTTGCCTTTATCATTTTTCTACAGCCAGGCGTACTACACAGATTGATCCGCTTGCCAATGATGGAGCTCTTAAATAAATCCTTTGATGCTGAACTGTTTTTTGGAACCCAAGTCAGAGAAGTGAGTGAACAATTGGCAGCGGCTGCAAGCCATTCTGCGATGATAGCCATTGCAGAACAGTTCCTGCTTGATAAATGCAGTCAGGTTGGATTGTCAAATTCAATAGATAGGATTGCCCTGCATTTACTAAGCGATCCCACCTATTTTTCTTTGGATGAGGTAGCCCAACAAGCATGTCTAAGTACAAAACAATTCTACAGGAGATTTACGGAACGAATCGGCATCAGCCCAAAGCTATTTAGCAGACTCTCACGCTTTAACCATGCCTATCGATACAAGAACTATCACCCAAATATTTCCTGGTCTTCCATTGCTCAAGAGTTTTGCTACACGGACTACCACCACATGGAAAAAGAATTCAAGGAATTTACCGGACAAACGCCGCAAGACTGGACAAACACCCATCTCTCAGCCCCTGAAAGAATTTTGAAACTGCGATAAAGAATGTCCTTTTTATACCCAATCTTCTTGTTTGATTATCAGAAATTTGAACTAAACAATAGCCTTAAAAAATCTTTATATGAAACACTTAATTATCATTTTGATCAATGCATTTTGTTTGGCAAGTCTTTCAACAATTGCATTTGCGCAAGATCCACAAGAAGCCGAAATAAGGCGGATGGAAAACCTTGAAAGGGAATCATTGCTAAAAAGTGATTCTGCAGCATTGTTTGGCAAGATATGGTCCCCTACCATGGTTATCAATGGCCCGGCTAATGTAGTGGGAACAGTGGAAGGGACAAAGCAGCTTTTTAGAACAGGAGCCCTGAATTACTTGTCCTTTGAAAGGAGCATAGAGAAAATAACTTTCAATGATAATGTTGCAATCGTGATGGGCGGCGAGGTAATAAAACCCCAAGGCTC
>JBBQDY010000342.1:0-3908 GCA_038320155.1 Cytophagales bacterium | reverse complement strand
TCCTAAAAGAGTGATTTATTAAAAAATCGAAACCTAGTAGCCAGCTGAATCTTGAAAACCATGAAAAATTTAACATTCCTTTTACTTCTTAGCCTTGTACTAAGCTTCGGATGTAAAGAAGACGAAGAACCCGCTTTAGTGTGTGGCACCGCTGATCCGGTGGCAAATCTCCCTTGGTTAAATACCTTTGCCAAAGAGTTGAACGATTCGTATTATGGAGTTTATTTTTATGTCACTGCTGGCACTTACCAAGATCAACAAGTTTTTTTGATTAAAAACTGCTGCCCTAATTGTAACACAATTACCTTAGTTTATGCTTGCGGTGGAGAAGTGTTGGGATCCCTAGGCAGAGATGGTGTAGGTATCGATGCAACTGAAATCAAAGACGAAGTAATAATTTGGAGAGGAACCGGTTTTGCGTGTACCGTTTGATGATAGGGATTAGGTAGGTGAGCTACCCTAATATCGTCACCGAATAAGTTTTGGAACAGCTCTGGCCAGCAGGAAGCTTAAGAATCCCTTCCTTTTCTTCAAAATTCTGGTTACTATCCACCGAATCTGCAATTCCCAGCCAAGGTTCTATGCAGACAAACGGCGCATTGGGTTTAGCCCAAATTCCTAAGTAATCGAAATCAGCAAAATTCACTTTTAACACAGGCCCACTATTTCTACTGTGAAGCGATACTTCTCGAGATTCTAGCTTTTTGAAAACCAAGGCGTCCTGATCAAAAAGATGGGAGTGGAGCGATAAGTTTTTAGTATGGTCTAGCATGGGCTTTTGCTCCAAACTGATGAGTCCACTCGGATCGATTAACCAAGTAGCTTCTGTTTCCTCTTTCTCAAATTCCAAATAATAGTCCTCATACCTCTCATTTTCATGAAGAGGACAATTAAAAGCCGGATGGCCCCCAATTGAATAGTGCATAGTTTCATCCCCTTCATTGGTAATATGATGCTGGATATGCAGCGTCTTTCCTTCCAATAAAAATTTCAGTTCCAGCCTAAATTTGAATGGATATATTTTCAAAGTTTCTTCATCCCAAGTCATTCCCATTCTTAGGTAGTTCTCACCAGATTCGATTAGTTTGGGTTTGGAAGAGTTTCGTACAAAACCATGCTTAGGCAGCTCGTAAGATTTGCCATGAAAATTGAATTGCCCATTTTTCAAAGCTCCGATAATGGGGAATAGGACAGGAGCTTGTCCCGTCCAGAATTCCGGATTTCCCTGCCAAAGGTATTCTTGATTGGAATGTTTGGATCGAATGGAAGAAAGCTCCATGCCGATTGGATTGACTTCAACTTGAAGGTCAGCGGACTCAATACTATGCTTCATTTATTACTCAATATATTGGTTTTTGCCTTTCGAATTAATTCTGAGTTACTTTCCCAATGCCATTTACATCTTCTTTGATCACTTTAGGATTTCCACTATAATTTACTGATCCGATGCCATTTACAGTAATCGATAATTCGTCTTCACAGTAGACATCTATTTTCCCTATTCCTGAAGAACTCAAGGTCATTTTTTGGGCAATAAGCTGTGAGGCATCGATTTTCCCCATTCCTTCATTAGAAAGGTTAATCGTTTCTACATTTCCCCGAAGGACAATATTCCCCATCATATTAAAAGTCGCTTCAATCGTTTTCGCCTCAACTTCCAAGTCAATCTTTCCGATCCCATCACCGGTAATAATTAGCTCGTCTACTTGGAAAGTATTTTCGCTTTTGATATTTCCTACACCTTCAAAACTTAGCTCGCGCAGATCAGAAACGGTCAAATAGACATCTGGCGTAAAGTCCTTAAAGATGTTTTTGACATTGTCCTCATCCTTGTGTCTGATTTCTAAAATATCTCCATTTTCTGTTATTTCAAGCAATGACACGACCTTCTCATCTCCTTCTATTCGGAGTGATTCATCATCTCCCTGACTGAGATAAAGATTGATAATGCCTGAAACTTTTACTTGGGCGATACCGCTGAGTTTTCGTTCATCAGTAACTGATTCGCCAGCCTCCGCATTATCTCTGGAAGATCTGGAATTGCAAGAAGCCAAGGCTAAAAAAGCTAGGGCAAGAAAATAATGTTGGGTTTTCATAAAGTGGGTAGGTTTTGTTTTTTGATCTAATTGGTTAAAGATACAAATTCAAAGGATTTGACAGATAGTGGAGTACGCAATTACCTTTGTTACGAATAGCCTCCAATAGCTTTTCCCTACATATCAAATCAGTTTTTTCTTTTACAGTGATGGTTTATCTTGATCACTTATTAGCACCCTGAATTTTTAAAAATGCCCTCAATCAAGTTTTATGAATTTTAGAACAGTTCGAATAGTCCATTTAATTGTAATCGCAGCAGTAGCCTTAAGCTGCAAAAGCAATGAATCTGCATTTACAAAAAAAGATGTTAAATCCAGTCAAAAGCTAATCGGGCTGGAATTTTCTGACCAAGCTATTGATACGATGTATGATTACCTGGTGGGAAATAAGCTCGCATACGATAGTCTTAGGCTTTTCAAAACTCCCTATGAAACCTTCCCGGCAATGATGTTTGATCCACATCCTTTGGGCTTTCAGTTTCCTGAGAAAAAAGAAAATCCAGAATTCCAAATCCCAGAAGGAGTGGAGCTTCCCGAGGATTTGCAGGAAGTTGCCTTTTATTCCATTCCACAACTTGCTTCGCTAATCAAAAATCGAAAGATCAGCTCCGAAAAACTTACCAGCCTTTACCTCGACCGAATCAAGAAATTTGATGGGCAATTACTTGCGGTGATTACCATCACAGATAGCACTGCTTTGGCTCAGGCTAGGCGAGCTGATCGGGAAATCGCTGCTGGAAATTACAAAGGAATTCTTCATGGGATTCCCTATGGCGTCAAGGACTTGATGGCTGTAAAAGGGTATAAGACAACTTGGGGATCAAAGCCTTATGAAGATCAAGAAATAGATTATACAGCTACAGTAGTTGAAAAATTAGAAGCAGAAGGTGCAGTTTTGATTGCCAAATTAGTCTCTGGTGCCTTAGCTAGAGGAGACGTTTGGTTTGGCGGAAAAACCAAAAATCCTTGGGATATCACACAGGGAGCTAGTGGTTCGTCGGCAGGTTCTGGCTCTGCAACTTCTGCAGGATTGGTGGCCTTTTCTCTAGGGACAGAGACCTTAGGATCAATCGTTGGTCCAGCCAGTCGAACGGGCGTGACAGGACTTCGACCTACTTATGGAAGAGTGAGCCGCCATGGGGTGATGAGTTTGAGTTGGTCTATGGATAAAATCGGCCCAATCACACGATCGGCTGAAGATGCAGAAATCGTTTTTGAAGCCATTTATGGCAAAGACGTAAAAGATCCGAGTACGAATAATGCTCCTTTTAATCGCTCTGAAAAATCTCCTCGTCAGTTGAAAGTAGCTTATTTAAAAGCTGATATAGATAAAGACACCACTGCAAATGGAAGGAATCTCCAAGCGACTTTGGAAGTTTTCAAAGGAATGGGTGTCAAGCTGGATTCGATCGCTTTCCCGGGAAACTATCCCTATGATGTTTTTGACATTATTTTGCGTGCTGAGGCAGGTGCTTTCTTTGATGAGCTTGTTCGCTCTGGTGAAGTAGATACCATGGTGGAGCAGCAAAAAAGCTCGCGGGCAAACTCGCTTCGGCAATCACGGTTTATACCGGCCGTAGAATATCTCCAAGCTAATCGACAGCGAAGACTGCTCATAGAGGAAATTAATGCACTTTTTAGTCAGTATGATGTGATTATTTCACCTACTTCGAATATGAGACAGTTGATGGGCACCAATCTAACTGGACACCCGGTGATCTGCCTGCCAAATGGTTTTGATAAAAAAGGAAGGCCGACAAGCTTTACACTAATTGGGAATCTTTACGATGAGGGAAGTATTTTAGCATTGGC